>WFNF01000091.1 GCA_015488775.1 Helicobacteraceae bacterium | reverse complement strand
AGGTGGAATGCATACAAAAAGCTAAATCAGATAAAAAAAATTCAAACTATACAAATAATACTTAATATCATTAAGTTTTCACAAAACAAAGATAACTTGAAAATATTTTGGTAATTTTGACATTTATATGCATTACACCTCAGGAGAGGTGTAACGAGTGATTTTAAAAGTATTATTTCCTAAGTCTGTTCCTATAGTTGGTTTTTTTTCAAGCTTATTAGCTAACTCTAAAACATCATTCTTGATATTTTTATACTTCTTTTTTAAAATTTTGAGATTTTTTATAAATTCAGAGGTTGGGATAATTTTATAATTCATCTAAAATATGCTTCAATTCTCTTTTTTCTAATTGGCCATTATTTTGAAGTTTTACCTCTTCTAATCCTTTTTTTACACTTTGCTTAATATTATAAGTTTCAATGTAATGCATTATATTGTTAATAAATTTATTTTCATCATTATTACATTCTTGTCTATAAAAATTTTCTACAGTAGAATTATTTATATTTAATGATAGCATGTTAAACTCCTTCACTTTTCTTTATTTTAACATAACTTAACTGTAAAATTCTTGTTCTATAGCATCATAAATATCATTAACAGTATTGTTTAATGTTATGGTTATACCAATCCAAGTTAAAATCTAAATATATTTCCACTGTTCAAGAATCCAGTCATATTCACAAAGTTTTTGATCGTTCCAAATGTCCACATTGGGAATGCATACTTCAGTTTATTTACTACAGTTATATCTATACGAATTTCCAAGTTGGAGCTTATGAGGTAAATAATTATTGCCTATGTTCTTGCTTAATTATATTTAGATAAAAAAGGTATAATTTTATCTACTTTATTTTTTTTGTTAAACAAACTATAAGTTTTTCAAAAAATAATCTCAAATTTAAAAAATACTAGGAGAAATAGATGAAAATAATCTTTTTGGTTATGATGTGGTTTAGTTTTAGTTTGGCAAGTGTTGTTGTAGATGACAAGACAGGATTAATGTGGCAAGATAGTGATGAAGCTGCAAGTGTAAATACAACATGGAGTGAAGCTAATGCGTACTGTGAAAAGCTTAGTTTAGATACTTATAAAGATTGGTATTTACCAACATATGAGCAACTTCAAACTATAGTTGATAAATCTAGATATAATCCAGCAATAAATAAAAAATTTAAAAATGTAACTCCTGGTAATTATTGGTCATCTTCTGCAGATAAAATTTTTGCTAAAAATGCGTGGAATGTAGATTTCAAATTTGGTTTTTCTTATGATACTGATAAAACAAATCATTACTATGTTAGATGTGCTAGAGGGGATGTTCCTAAAAAATAATTTATTCTTGGGTATTAAATAGCCACTTATATAAAATTTTGAAAAAATGAGGTGAAGTTGTAATGGTGAAAATATATATTATGGTTTCTTTAGCATTGATGTTTAACTCTTGTAATGATGTTGTTGTAAGTAAAAACACAGTTTCTGACGATAAAAACACAACTAACGTATCTCAAGATAGAAACACAACAGATATAAAAGATTTTGTAGATAAAAATGACTCTAATACTAAAGAGGATATTAACAACACTAAGCCTTTATCTACTTGGTCTAAGTTAGATACTAATGTTACTTGGCAGTGGCAACTAACAGGCTCTATAAACACATCTTATGATGTAGATGTTTACGACATAGACCTTGAAACAAGCTCAAAAGAGCTTATAGAGAAACTTCATAAAGATGGTAAAAAAGTTATATGTTACTTTAGTGGTGGAAGTTATGAGGATTATAGAGATGACAAAGATCTTTTTCCAAAAGAGGTTTTAGGTAAAACTTTAGATGGCTGGCCAGATGAGAAGTGGCTAGATATAAGAAGTGAAAAATTAAAACCGATTATGAAAGCTAGATTAGATCTTGCAAAAGAGAAAAATTGTGATGGTGTTGAGCCTGACAATATGGACGGTTATACAAATAAAACAGGTTTTGCTCTAAGTTACTCTGATCAGATAAAGTACAATACTTTTATAGCAAACGAAGCACACAAACGTCTTTTAAGTGTAGGACTTAAAAACGACCTTGATCAGATAAATGACTTAGTTGATGTTTTTGACTTTGCTTTAAATGAGCAGTGCCATGAGTACAATGAGTGTGATACTCTAAAACCTTTTATAGAGAAAAATAAAGCAGTGTTTATAGCTGAGTATAAATCCAAATACAAAAAAAACACAAACCTAGCAAGAGATAATCTTTGTGAAAGCTCAAACAATGAGGGGTTTAAAACCTTAGTCTTGCATTTAGATTTAAATGACAAGTTCCGTTTCTCTTGTTTTGGTAAGTAGTTTTGGACAAACAAATACATATAAACAAAGCTATAAATTACATAGTAGAAAATTTTACACAACCTCCTAACTTAGCTGATGTTGCTAAGATATCTGGATTTTCAAAGTTTCATTTTCATAGACTTTTTAAGGAGTTTACGGGTGAGACTTTAAACCAATTTATAAAAAGAATCAGACTTGAAAGGTCTGCTTTTTATCTATATTTTTTAAAAGAAAAAACCATTACTGATGTGGCTCTTAGTTGTGGTTTTTCATCTTCTCAAAATTTTGCTAGTGCATTTAAAAAACATTTTAAAACTACTCCAAAGCAGTATAAACAAAATAGAGTTTGCCAAGGTGTACTCATAAATGACCCAGAAATAGTAGCAAAATATAAAGTTGAGTTGATATTTATAGATAGTTTTTATTTTGTATATGAGAGGCGTTTTGGTGCTTACTACAATACTGCATTTGATGAAAATAGAGCTAAGGCTTTAGACAAGTTTTCAGATAAGATCTATATAGGTTTATTTTTAGATGATCCAACCATAACAGATGATAAAAAATGTAGATATGATTATGGGTATTTGAGCAATAACTCTAAGGTATCTAAAGAACTTAAGGTGCAAAACATAGAAGCAAATAGATATATAGTTTTATCTTTTATTAAATATGAGGATATAGACAGTGTAAAGATTTGGACCTATCTTTTTACAAACTGGCTTCCTCGTCATGGCTATGCACCAAACTCACTTATGTTTTTTGAGTCTATAGATAAAGAGTATATAAAGTTTCATATACCCATTAAGACAGTTCTAAAAACTTAGAGGTGTTCTTAATTTAGCAAGATTATAAACATTTTAGTTTTTATATTGATATATAATCCCAAATTATGCAGTAGAAAACTTGAAGATTGTATCTATCATTGTACACAAGGCACATTCATAAAATCATTGACCTACCAATAAGGTAGGCACAAAGATTTTCTAAACGCCCCTTATGCACAAGCATAGACGCTACTTGTTGTTCCCTACTGCATAATTTGGGATAATCCCAAATCACCATATGATAAAAGGATAAAAAAATGAAATATACTAATCTAAAAAAACTACTTATAAGTGTAGCAGTAGCTACAATAGCAACTTCATGTGCAAAAGATGTAGAAGTTAATAACAAAAGTGTGGTAGAACTACCTAAAAGTGTCACAGTTGAAAATATTGCTCAAAACCCAGAGGGGATAGAGTTTGATAAAAATGATAATACTTTTTTATTGTCTTCAATCAATGCAATGCCTATTTTAAAAGTTAATCTTGATGGAACTTATAAAGCTTTTACAAGTGGAGAAAAATTTCCACTCTCAACTGCGGGGCTTCAAATAGATTATAAAAGAGATAGACTTTTAGTTGCAGGATTTAATGGTTTAGAACTTATGGATAATAAACCTGAAACAAAAGGTGCATCATTTTTAAGAGTTTACAACCTTAAAACAGGTGTTTTAGAAAAAGATATAAATTTAAACCACTTAGTACCAGATGCACAAGCTTATTTTGCAAATGATATTGCACTAGATAGTGATGGAAATGCTTATGTATCTGACTGGTATGCGGGTGTCATTTATAAGGTAGATTTAGATGGAGATGCTAGTGTGTTTTGGAAAAATGAAACTGGTATTTTAAGTGGAGCTAATGGGCTAGATTTTCATAAAGATGGCTATCTTTTAGTATCTTTACTAAATGTAAATCAAAAAACTGGTCTTTACGCAGATTTTGCTCTAGTTAAAGTCCCTCTTAGTAATCCAAAACTAGCTGCACTAGTAGATGTTAAAACTTCATCATATAGTGGTTTTGATGGTATGCTTATCAAAGATGATGGAACAGTAGTTGGTGTAACAAACAATCAAAAAACACCAGGTGGAAATACCTTAATAGAGTTAAAAAGTGATGATGATTGGAGTAGTGCTACACTTGTAAACTCTAAACCTATAACACCAAGTACCACAGTTGCTATAACAAAAGATGCTAAAAACTATGTTATAAACCAAGATTTTACAAAACCTAAGGCTACAACTTGGAAAATTGAGCGTGTAGAATTTTAGTAACAAAAAAAGTAACAATTTTAACTTATACTGCCATAATTACAAAGGGGTATGTTATGGCAGGATTTATACAAGAAAAAACTTCTGAAAAAAATACTATTGTCACAAGAGATTTTCGTCACGCTTTGTGTGTTGGTGAAACTGGTTGTGGAAAAACTACATCTTTTATATTACCAAACATCTCATCAAGAATGAAAACATCTCATGGGATGTTGATTATAGATGTAAAAGGTAACTTGCACTCACAAGTAAAAGTCTTAGCTCGTGCTTACAACTGCTTAGATAAAGTGTATGAGATAGGTGTTCCTTGGGGTTCTAAGATAAACCTCTTTAAGGGTATCTCAAAGTCACTTTTTATAAACACTTTAAAAGATATAAACCAAGATGCAAAAGATCCTTTTTGGATGAATGCTGCTGTTGGTGTTGCTGGATATATTTTTGATATTTTGTCCTTATATGACAATATAAAAGATCTTATAGGTTCTAAAAAAGCACTCTGTTTTCCATACAGTATAAACATACCATCTTTTGAAAAAATTATGGATAGTTTTCATAATTTAAAGATTTTTATTGAGGATATTAAAAACTTAACTTTAGCACTTACACCTAAAAAACTTACAATACTCTATATAAGAGGTCTTAGGGAACAAGACATACACTTGATTTATCAGTTTGTCTTAGAGATAAAAGAGTTATATGCTAAGTTGAAATCTTTTTATGATGACATAGACCAAAGTGCCCCAGCTTCTGGTGCGGGAGGGGTGTTTTTTGTTCTTAAAAACACTATATCTTTGTTTAGAGAAGATGGCTTAGATGGTGAGGTTGAGCTTAAAACTATGTTAGAGCAAGGCTCTATAGTTATCATTAGAGCAGACACATACTCTGATCAGATAATGCAAGTTATGATGAACATTTTATATAAAAGATTGCTTGTTCGAAACAACACTAGAGCCATAAGCTTGTTTGTTGATGAGTTCTCAAGAACCATCAGTGAGGAGAATCTACCCTATGTTGATCTGTTTAGGGAGATGAGAGTTGAGCTTATAGCCTCAATGCAAAATATATCTCAATTAGAGAACAAGTTAGGCGCAGACAAAGCAGACGAGTTTTTAGGAAATATCTTACATAATTATGAGTACGCAGACCATAGACTAAACTCATTAGATATTTTTGAATATATACATAATGGTACAAAGTACAAAGCAAAACCTATCTTTCTAAAAGAGAAAACTATGCAAAAAACACAAATTTTGTGGCAAAATATAAGAGAGATAAATTTAGAAGATAACTGGATATACCATAGAGCTTTAATGAACAAAAAATCTGTTATATTAAACATAAATACAAAAGATAAAAAGTACCATTACAGACTTATAAAAAGAGATAAAATGTTAGATAAAGAGTTAGGTTTAGTGTTAACCCAAATTATGCAGTAGAAAACTTGAAGAAAGCATCTATCATTGTACACAAGGCACATTCATAAGATGATTGACCTACCAATAATGTAGGAGCAAAGATTTTCTAAACATCTCTTATGCACAAGCATAGATGCTACTTATTGTTCCATACTATATAATTTGGGTTAATGTTATTAAATTGATATACTTCCATTAATGAAGGTAGATTATGAATAATGATGAAAGAACTATAGGTTTATTTGGGGCACTTGCCATTGGGATAGGTGGTATGGTTGGTGGCGGAATATTTGCAGTTTTAGGTGAGGCGGTGAGTATTGCTCATGGTTCAACTGCTTTTGCTTTTATGGTTGCGGGAGTAGTTGCACTTTTTAGTGCTTACTCTTACTCTAAACTCTCTGTAAAATTTCAAAGTTCAGGTGGAACCATAGTTTTTATAGACAATGCTTTTAATCACTCTTTGTTTTCTGGAAGTGTTAATTTTCTTTTGTGGCTTAGTTATCTTGTTACTATCTCACTGTATGCGGTTGCCTTTGCATCTTACTCACTTACTTTTTTTCCTGATCAGAACTCTTTAGTTCTTAAACATATATTTATATCTTTAGCGATTATATTACCAGGAATCATTAACCTTATAAATGCCTCTATAGTTAGCAAGTCTGAAACTATTATAGTTGTTTTAAAACTATCTTTAATGTTTGTAGTTATAGTTGTTGGATTTCCATATATAGATACCTCAAGACTAGCACCATCAACTTGGGTTTCTCCTGTATCAATGGTAGCTGCTGGTATGATTATATTTGTAGCGTATGAGGGTTTTGAGCTTATATCAAATGCAGCAAGAGAAATAAAAGAGCCTCAAAAGAACTTACCTAGAGCTTTTTTTGGTTCTGTTATATTTGTCATAGCACTTTATGTTTTAATCTCCATTATCACTGTTGGTGCAGTTGATGAAAAAACATTACTAGAGGCAAAAGATTATGCTCTTGCAGTCGCGGCAAAACCTGCACTTGGACAGTTTGGCTTTGTGTTAGTAGCTATAGCTGCACTTTTAGCAACTTTTTCAGCTATAAATGCCACTATCTTTGGAAATGCTAGACTCTCTTTTGCACTCTCTTTAGAAGGAGAGCTACCTAACTTTGACAAAAGAGATACTCTAAACCCAAAGGCTGGAGTATTAAGCACCATCGCTCTAAGTTTACTTCTAGCTAATCTAATAGACTTAAATGCCATAGCAATCATAGCTAGTGCAAGTTTTTTACTTATATTTACCATTACCAACCTTAGTGCTTATATGTTAAAAGATGAAATCGGAGGTAAAAAATATATATATGCTTTTTCAACTTTTATCTCTTTTGTAGCTCTTGTAACTTTACTTGTTCACACTTATACAAACGATAAGTTTGCACTTGTAATTTTTGCAAGTTTTATATTTGTCTCTGTAGCTTTTGAGTTTTTTTATGGTAGAGTTTATAGAAAAGCTTTTTTAGATTAAGGATTTTTATATGAAAAACAACCCAGCACTTACAGTAATGCAGATGGAATCTGCACTTAACAATATGCAAAATACTATGATAAGTGAAGATGGCAAGTATAACCTAGATGAAACTTTTTTCCAACTTTTTGATGAGTTGATGTCTAAGTTACAAGAGACTAGAAAAATTGCTCAAGACTTGCGTGAGAAACACTCTAGCGGTGAACTAAAGTAAAAGCTTATTAAAAACCTAAGCTTTTTTCATACCCTTTCATATCAACTAATATAGCAAGATTGTTTGTTCCAGATTTATTTAAATCAGAATTTTGATAGTCTCTTAATTCACAGTAAGTTGAATCTGCTCCATCTGTTGTAAGTTCACTGTAAAAATAACCTTCATAATTTAGTAAATCACCAGCAAGACCTATAACCAAATCTCCATTACTATTATAATGAGCTTCACTATTGCTCTCTTGATAGTTGTTGTTTACTGAAAAATCTAAATCTAAACAAGATGTATAGCTAGGTGCTTCAACAACTACATTGAACTCTCTTCCAGTATATGATGTTTTGATTTTGTTATACTCTGCATCAGATAGGTTAACATAGATTTGAACTGTGTTGTACTTATCCATATCAACTTTGCCTGCACCTGTTAATGCTTTTGACTCAGAACCTTTATTTGTATCTTCAGTTTTTTTATTATCATCAGTTTTTCCATTGTCTGATCCAGCAGATGAGGTTGCAGGATCACATCCTAAAAAAACAAGTGCTAAACTTGCAAATAATAAGTTTTTATGAAATGTTTTCATGATTTCATCCTTTGTTATATCTTATATTTACAAGTGTATAATAAAAACATTGCAAAAACATTGCATTTTGATTGTATCTATAATATTAAAAAATATGATACCTATTATGAGTAGAGTAAAATCTCTTATAAAATAAAGCTATAGAGGATGCAGTTGTTTTAGCCAAAGATAATTTTCTCCGCTTTTAGAAGTTGATAGTTCACACCTAAAAGCTGAGGCTTACCTTCTTTGGAAAGAAAGTATAGAAGATTATATTTTAGAGTAGGGCGGTACTTTTATAAAGAAGTACCACTTACCGTATTACTAGAAACTTCTCCTGCTATATTGTGGTGTTTAACTTGAAAATTATAAGTTCCAGCAGGAACTACATATTCGTATCGAGTATGTATATTTTCTTTTACTAAAGCACCATCTTTATACAAATCTGTTGTTACAGATGGGTATGCTGCAGGTGTTGGGTATGTTAACTTTACTTTTCCAACTAAATCAGTTGTCGCTTCAAGGCCGCCCCTTGGTTTTGGTGCAGTATTGATTATTGGTTCCATATCTGCTATAGCTTGATCCATCGCATTTATACATACCATATCTCCATAATATGGTCCCCAACTAGAACCACTAGATACAGAGGTTAGTGTAACAGTTACCGCTAACTCGTTGCCAACTCTTACAAAACTTGGATTACCACTATCTCCACTTTCCGTGTTATGGTGTTTGTATCCTGCTCTTGCTCCACCTTGAATGGTAAGCATCTTTTTCCCACCAAAAAAACTAGGATAGCGATATTGTATGCCTTTTACCTCTTCTGCCCAAACTTCTCTGTGTTTTGAAGTCATTATATAAGGCATACCAATTAAATCAGCATCATTAAATCCATCTCTAAAAAGTATTGGATAGACTTTTATTGATGGTGGTAGTGGTGCATCAAGTTTAAGTATTGCAGCATCTTGTAATGTAGAATCTATTCCTTGTAAAGATGTTATAGCTTGAATATATCTAATATATGGTGTTCCATCTTTTGCGTGAAAAGTAACAGCTGTACCTAATGGATGCTTATAGTGATTTGCCATGATTATATGTCTAGGAGTGACTAGTGCTCCAGTTTTAACGCTGCTCCAGCTGACACCAGTTAAATCAAGATTTAATGCCCATCTTGAGTATGTTGAGTTACCAGTACTAGTGTAATGAGATTTAAATATTTGATTATCAGCAGTTGTAAGCCCTCCACTTGGAAGTGTTGCATCAAACTGTTCATTAAGATATGTACCAATAGTCTTTCCATTATAGTTTAACCAGTCATTAATATTTTTTAGTCTAAGTCCACCAGATGTTATAACATCTTGTACTACTGCACCACTAGGCTGATTTACTTGAATTGTAATATCTTGAGATGCAGAGTTATTAGATGTATCTGTAGCGGTTGCAGTAAAACTGTATGTACTTTTAGTTTGAAATACTGGTGGGTTTTTAAAAGCTAAAACACCACTTGTTGCATTTAGATTAAAGCTTCCTGCATCAGTTCCAGAGATAGAATAGCTTACACTAGAAACATCATCTATCGCACTCAGTGTAAATGCATCACTTTGATTTTCATCAACATATACAGTTGATGGAGACTGAAAAGTAGGAGCAATAGTATCAGGGATACTTTCATTAACATCTAAAAGGTGTATAACAACTGCTTGTTCAGCAACATTACCAGCTACATCAGTAGCTTGTGCGATAATATTGTAAGTATTTT
>WFNF01000090.1 GCA_015488775.1 Helicobacteraceae bacterium | reverse complement strand
GTATTTAAACAAAGTAAATCAAAATTTCAAAATTATTTTATATCCCAACATAAAAATAAGGATATACAAGAGATTTTTTCAGCCCTATTTTTTGCTAATACTATGTCAAAAGAGTTGAAAAGTAAATTTTCAGCCTTGGGAATTTCACATCTAGTTGCTATTAGTGGATTTCATTTATCTATTTTGGGTGGATCTATTTTTTTAATTTTGTTTTATCCATATCGGTTTTTTCAAAGAATATTTTTTCCATATAGAAACTCTAAAATTGATCTATTTGTCATAAGTTCTATAATCTTATTTATATACATGAATTATGTCAATTACCCTCCATCTTTGATCAGAGCTTTTGTTATGATGATTGTTGCGATGTTTTTATATTTGCGACATATTGAGATACTTAGTTTTGTATCTTTGACATTTACAATTTTATTTATACTTGCTTTTAATATATCTTTAGTTTTTTCATATGGATTTTGGCTATCAGTTTTGGGAGTTTTTTATATATTTTTATTTTTACACATTTTTAAATTGTCAAAATTATTAAGCTTTTTTAGTATACATTTTTTTATATATTTAATGATGTTGCCTTTTTCTTTGTATCTATTTTCTAGCTATTCATCTTTACATTTTACATCTATATTTGTCTCCATGATTTTTTACATATTTTATCCGTTTGAACTATTTTTACATTTTATACATCATGGTTATCTTTTTGATGAGTATATACTGAAGTATCTTGAATTAGTCAAAATTGAGTCTAAAGAGATAAATTTGATCTATTTAGCTCTTTTTTCACTTGTATCACTACTTAGTATAAAGTTTAAAAAGCTAATATATATATTAATTTTATTTACTTTATTTTTAGGGGTTGGGAATGAAAATATTTTTAATTAGTATATTTACTTTTATGGTTTTAAATGCTGTAGAATTGGTTGAGGTAAAAGGTATTGAATTAGATATGAGGTATGCAAGTGATCATAATTTTGTTGGTTCTAAAATAGATGGATACAATAAAGCAAAATGTCTTTTAACACCACAGGCTTACAAGGCATTACAAGATATAGAATCTGAGTTAAATACTCAAAACTTATCTCTTCTTATTTATGATTGTTATAGACCAAAAAGAGCTGTTGCACATTTTGTTAGTTGGGCAAGTGATTTAAATGACACCAAAATGAAAAAAGAGTTTTATCCAAATGTAAAAAAATCGGAATTAATCTCTAGGGGTTACATAGCCTCACGCTCTTCACACTCTCGCGGTAGTACAGTTGATCTTACAATTAAGCAGTTAGATTTTGGTTCACCATTTGATTATTTTGATTTTATCTCACATATTAAAGATAAAACAGTACCAAAAAATGCTATTGACAATAGAGATTATCTACAAGAGATAATGGATAAACATGGCTTTAATGGTTATAGCCAAGAGTGGTGGCATTTTACCTTAGATGATGAGCCAAACAAAAGTGAGTATTTAGATATACCTATTGATTAGCATCATCACCTCTATAAAATTTAAAAAGTTCTTTTAGTCCAAAACGCTTTTTACTTGTATGATAATAATATGTTCTATTAATTATGTAACACATTTTTAGTCCAAATATTATAATTATCCATGTTAAATATATCCACATAAAGAAAAACAATAGTATGGACAAAGAGCCATATAGCGTTTCATATGTTTTATTTATAAGTGCATAATAGATAAACATAGTTTTTAAAATATTCCAAATAATCGCTATAACAAATGAGCTAAACATTGCTGCTCTAGTATTTACTTGAGTATTTGCAGAAAATTTATACATAACTCCAAGTAGGAACCAAGATAGAAAAAAAGGCATATAAGATAGGGCTATAACAGGGTAGTTTTTGAACTCACCTAGTAAAAAACCACTCATATATATTGTAAAATTTATTGATGATGCTAAAGTGATAATAACTGAAAAAAGCATCACTATATATAGCAATGTTGAATGCCACATATCTCTAGTTTTAGTATGAAAAACTTTATTGACTATGTATTCGTATGAAAAGAAGAAAAATACACTTGCAATAAATACTGCAATAGAACCAAGAAGTCCTAAACTTAGTGAATTTTTCATAAAATCTTTAATATATCCAGCAACTGTATCCGTTTGAAAGGGAACAAAATTTGTAATTAAAAATGTCTCTACTTCTTGTATATGATCTTGAAATATTGGGAGGGACGCTGCAACTGCAATTGCAATTAAAAACATAGGTATAAGTGCAAAAATACTATAAAAACTTAGTGATGATGCATAATATACAATTTCAGCATCAAAAAGTTTTTTAAAAAAAAATTTAAAATGCTTATAAAAATGTCTTGAAAGCAATACTAATCAAGCCCCATTTTTGTTGGATTTAAAATATTGTTAGGATCAAAAGCTTTTTTGATATCTTTAAAAAGATTCATCTCCTCATCACTAAATGCCATACTCATATATGGAGCCTTTGCTAGACCAATGCCATGCTCACCACTTAATGTTCCACCTAAATCTATTGTAGCTTGAAAAACCTCTTCTATAGCTTTATATGCTATTTTAACCTGCTCCTCATCACTTCCATCTACCATTACATTTGTATGTACATTTCCATCACCTGTGTGACCAAAACATGGTATATTTATATTGTATTTATCTGCTATAGAGTAAAATTTCTCTAATAACTCTGGTAGAACTGCTCTTGGAACAGTTACATCTTCATTGAGTTTTTTACTGCCATAAACACTAAGAGCAGGGCTTGCATTACGTCTTGCAAACCATATATCTGAGGCTTCTTTTTCATCTTTAGCTATTTTAAAATCTGAACATCCATTTTCTCTAAAAACTTTCTCTATTTGTGCTAGTTGAAAGTTTAAGTCATCCTCTAGGTTTCCATCAACATCTGTAACTAAAAGTGCACCCGCTTCAATTGGAAGACCCTTATGAAATGTTTCCTCAACAGCCCTAATTGTTAAATTATCTAAAAACTCCATTGCAACTGGAGTTATACCACTTGCCATAGTTTTATAAACTGACTCCATAGCATCATTTACACTTGGAAAAATTCCCATTGCTGTTTTTGTCATTTTAGGTTTTGGTATTAGTCTTAAGGTAACTTCTGTTGTAACTGCTAAAGTTCCCTCACTAGCTATTAAAATACCAGCTATATTGTAACCAGCAACATCTTTTATGGTTCTTTTTCCAGCTTTTATAATATCCCCATTAGGTCTTACTGCTCTAATCGCCATAACATAATCTTTAGTTATCCCATACTTTGCTGCTCTCATTCCGCCAGCATTTTCGTTTACATTCCCACCAATAGTTGAGTATTCTTGAGACGCAGGATCTGGTGGATAAAATAAACCAACAGCTTCAACTGCGCGCTGCAAATCCATGTTAATTAATCCTGGTTGAACAACTGCAACCATATTTTTCATATCTATCTCTAAAATTTTGTTCATATGCTTTTCAAAAGCTAAAACTATCCCACCGCGACTAGGAAGTGCTCCACCTGTAAAACCAGAACCTGCCCCTCTAGGAACAATATTTATAAGATTTTGATTACAATATTTCATGATATTGCTTACATCTTCCTCATCTCTAGGAAAAATTACAGCGTCTGCTTCAAATCTTTCTCTTGTTGCATCATAAGAGTAAGCAATAAGATGAGCTTTATCTGAATATATATTTTCATCTCCTACAAGATTATTAAAATATTGTATATGTTTTTTATCTATCATTTTTGTAGTTCCTTATTAAATTCTTTTAAGTATTTTTCAGAGTTTATATTTTTCTCTTTAATATAGTTATATAATTTTGGATTGTTAGTATTATTTTCAACTATTAAATCCATATAATATGGTTCATATGATTCTAGAGGTGAACTACCTTCCCCCCACCAAGCTTCTCTAATCTTATCAACATAAGAAAAAAATGGAAGTTTGATCTCTTCGGTTTTAATGGGTGCTGGTGTTGTTTGTAAAACAACCATGCTTCTACAATCAAGTGTGAAAAGTGTTTCATATGTGTATATATATAACAAACCAGAATTTAAAGTACTACAATAGTTAGTTATATCTTTTTTTATAGGAGTTGGATGTCCCTCATAAGAGATAAATGTTGCTAACATATCGGATTCTATCCATTGTACACCTCTGATTTTTGATGTTATAAGTCTATATATATTTTCACTTGGTGCCAATAAAGTAGCTCTTGAATAATCACTTGCAAGTATAACTTGATCATCAACACTAACTTTAAAGTTACCACTTGGCAATGCGAATTGTCTTAAACCAGTATATTCACTAGTTTTTATAGTAGCAGTTTTAGTTTCAGAATCAAAGTTTATAACTTCTGCATTTGCTATGATTGTACTATGTTGCTTATTTAAGTGTCTAACAACATAGCCACTTACTCCAATCTCTATTTTATCTATATTTATTTTTGCTTCATCACCCTTAACATTAGTTATAAGTGAATTCATAGAAGCATTTAGTGATATTGTGATTAAAGTTGAAAGTATTATTTTGAACAAAAGTTAAAGCCTTAATAATTAATTTAATCGTATTATAGCAACCAAAGAGTTAATTTGCTACTATTTCATCTTTAATACTTTATTTTTCAAGAGCTTATATGAAATACTTATTTTTTTTACTTTTATCAGTTAGCACCTTTGCATCTTATGTTGAACATTTAAAATATCCAAGGGGTGCTAGTTATTTAAATTTTTTAACAAAAAATAATCTTCCAAAATCATTATATTATGACCTTGACGCTGAGGATCAGTTAATAACTGAAGAGATTCGTTCAGGTGTTAATTACCAAGTCCTTAAAGATAGTAATGGAACATTAGAACAAGTGCTAATCCCTCTTTCAGATGAATTACAAATACATATATATAAAGATAATAACTCATCATATACTTTTGAAGCGATTCCTATTGTATACACTAGAAAAAAAGAGATTCTTGTTTTAAGGATTCAAAACTCTCCTTATTATGACATTATGAGAGCAACTAATTCAAAGCGTATAGCTAAAATATTTGTTGATGGCTTTAAAAACTCATTAAATTTTAAGCTTGACATTAGAAAAGGTGATCCTTTAGTTATGATTTATGATCAAAAGTATAGATTTGGTAAGCCATTTTCAATGCCACGTCTTCAAGCTGCTATGGTTGAGATGCATGGAAAAAGACATTATCTTTTTTTAAATGAAGATGATAGATATTACAATGCTAAAGGTATTGAGGCTGAAGGCTTTATGTTAACTAGACCCGTAAAGGGTGCAAGAATTAGTTCAGGATTTACAAAAAGAAGATTTCATCCTATACTTAAAAAATATAGAGCACATTTAGGTATAGATTATGCAGTAAGAGCGGGTACTCCTATTAGAGCTGCTGGAAGTGGCCGTATAGTTTTTATTGGGCGTAATGGTGGTTATGGAAATGTTATTAAAATTAGACATACAGATGGTTATATGACACTTTATGCTCATCAACGCTCTTTTAGAAAAGGGATGAGAAGAGGTAAAAGAGTTAAAAAAGGTCAGGTTATAGGCTATGTTGGAACAACAGGTAGAAGTACCGGCCCTCACTTACATTTTGGACTTTATAAAAATGGTCGTGCTATAAATCCTGCTCGTGTTGTTAGGGTGACTACTAGAAAGCTTAAAGGGAAAAAGAGAAAAATGTTTAACATGATAAAAGATTCTTATATATCTGAATTAGATTTAGCTTTGCAAAATGGTGAGAGTGCTGTTGCCTTATATACGTTTGATGATAAATGTTTTATAAATATTGATTCTTGTAAAGAGATAAAATATCAAAAATATAGCGATTTTTAATGATTGAAAATGTAGAGATAGTTAAACTTGAAGATGCATCTTTTATAAAATTAAAAAAGATGAATTATACTCAAAATGGTGTAGTAAAATCTTGGGAGATAGCAAAAGTGCATGACTCTGTTGCTATTTTAATTTATCATAAAACTAAAGAGAGCTATATATTTGTTAAGCAGTTTAGACCTGCTGTATATTTAGAAAATAGTAATGGCTTTACTATAGAACTTTGCGCTGGTATTGTAGATAAAAACTTAAGTTTAAAACAAATAGCTTGTGAAGAGGTTTTAGAGGAGTGTGGTTATAAAGTTAGTGAAGGTGACTTACTCAGAGTTACCTCTTTTTACACTGCTGTTGGCTTTGCAGGTAGCTCACAAACTTTATATTATGTAGAAGTTGATGATAGTGTTAAAGTAAATGATGGCGGTGGTATAGATTTAGAAGAGATTGAACTTGTGTATATTAAAAAAAATGTAATTAATGAATTTATATTTAACGAAAGTTTTGCAAAAACTCCTGGATTGATGCTTGCTTTATTGTGGCACCAAAACCAAAATTCTAACTGATTTTAACTTAGCTTTGAGAGTTGTTCGTTAAGATTTGTAGTTTCATTAGATATTATAGATACGCTTTCACCTATTGAATTAATCAATTCATTTGTTTCATTCATCTTATTATTTGTTTCAAGCATAATTTTTGTTGTTTTAAAAGCTTCATCTTTAATTATTTGTGAATTTTCTTTATCTGCTTCACTTAAATCATATGTATTTGAAATCTCATTTGTTGCGTTATTCATATTTTCATGCATATCATTTGATAGTTCAACTAGTTTTGTAGCCTCATTAGCATTTACTTTAACCTTATCACTTGCATCTGAGATACTTTGAATAATAACATTTACACTTGCATTTATCTCCGTTAAAGATTTTTGAGTATTTTCTGCTAATTTTCTTACTTCATCTGCAACAACTGCAAAACCACGTCCATGCTCACCTGCGCGTGCAGCTTCAATAGCTGCATTTAAAGCTAGTAGGTTTGTTTGTTCTGCAATATCTGAGATGATGCCAAGAACATCTTTTATTTGATCAGCATCAGTAGTTAAACTATTTAATGAGTCACTTAACTCATGTTCACTCTCCTGAACACTTTGTATTTGTGAACTTAAAATTTCCATGTTTGATGAGGTTTTTGTAAGTTTTTCTCTTGTAACATGCAAAGATTCAAGAGTTTGAGCAGAAAAGTCAAGATTCTTTTGAGATTCTTCATTTATAATATCTAAGCTAGATGAAACATTTTTTGTCTGGATTAAAGTTGTATTGTAAGAGTTAAGAAGGTTGTCTGATAAAAGTCTAAGTGAGTTAACCTCTTTTTCGATTTTATCAGATTCATTAGTTATACTTAAGGTATCTCTGATTTTTTTAGAAAATTCATTTATCTCATGAGCTAAATTTTTATACTCAACAGCATAATCTGCATCTATATTTATCTCTTTTTTTACATCGAAATTTTTTAAAGCTTCCAATAAAATATTTGTTGTATCTACTCCATATTTCTTTTCATCAATATCATGTATCAAAATTACAAATGCTATAACATATTGTACAACTTGTGCATATAAATTTTCTGTAAATATTAGGGCATTTAAAACTAAAAGTATCATACCCACCCAGTGAACTAAACGCATTCTAAAAAATAATGATTTTGTAAATTCCATGAATAAACCTTTGTTATTTATGCTCTTATCATAACACAAAAATTTTAAGGAATATAAATTTTATTTAACATCTCATCATATTCTGATTCAATATTGGAATCGTGTGTAATTCCTCCACCACTTTTATAGTAAAATTTATCTTTTTCTTTTTCAATAAATCTAATCATTACACAACTATCAAAAATATCTCCATCAAAGTAAGCAAATACACCACTATAATAACCTCTATCATAATCTTCTATCTCTTTTATGATTTTTATGGTGTTTTTTTTAGGTGTTCCACTTATGCTTCCAGCGGGTAAAATTGATTTTAACAAGTCTGCAAAATTAGTATCTTTTTTCATACTTGCTTCAACCTCAGATATCACTTGTAAAAGTTTGTTTTTACCAGCATCTATTTTTATAACTTCTCTAAATTTATTTACCTTTGTCTTTTCATTTAGTATGTTTAAATCATTTCTAAGTAAATCAACTATCATTGTATGCTCACTTAACTCTTTGTGATCAGATAGTAGTATATCTTTAGCATTTTTTATATTTGCGTTTATAGTACCTTTCATTGGGTAAGTATATATTTTATTGTCTTTTATTTTAACAAATCGCTCAGGGGAGAAAGATACAAATTTATCTTTGTATTTAACTTTAAAACTTGCATTTGCATTTTGATATATCTGATCAAGAGTATAGTTTATTTTAATTGGAGTTTTTACAGTAAAATTTAGAAGATAAGTGTTGCCCTTCTTTATCTCATTTTTTATAAATAGTATTTTTTTTCTGTAATTTTCAAAGTCTGATGGTGTGTATTCAAGACTTAGCAAATGTTTTTTATATTTATAATTTTCATTAAATGTAAATTGTATATCTTCATCTAGTGCTTCACTTAATGTGTAAACTTCAATCTTACTTGAGTCAAAATTACTTATAAAAACAAAGGGTGTTTTTGAATTATATAGCCTTGTAGCTTTTGAGTACATATCTATTTTAGTAGTTTTTTAAGTACTGCCATTCTTATTAGTACCCCATTTTCAACTTGTTCTAAAACCTTACATCTTTGATCAGATAAAAGTTCATCGTCTATATCTATATTTCTATGAACAGGGCCTGGGTGAAGTATGATTATATCTCTATCTCCAACAAGCTCAGACGTTATACAATAATCACTAGCATAATCTTTTAGTGAAGCGTAGCTTTGAGATGAGTGCCTCTCTGTTTGAGTTCTAAGTGACATAATAATATCTACATCATCAATAACACTTTTAAGATCTGTAGTTGTTTTAAGTTTAGTAGATGGCAAAAAGTGGATAGGTGCAACTAAGGTTATATCTAAACCCATCCTAGCTAAAAGTTCAATATTTGAGTTTGCAACTCTTGAGTTTTTTATATCACCAACTATAGCTATCTTTTTACCCTTTATCTCTCCATCAAAATGTTCATAAATAGTAAATAGATCAAGTAGTGCTTGAGTTGGGTGAGCGTGTGCACCATCTCCAGCATTTAAGATACTAGCTTTTACATGTGAACTTAGTATTTGTGGAACACCACTTCTTTCATGTCTTACTATAATTCCATGTGGTAACATTGCGTCAAGATTCATTGCAGTATCAACAAGGGTTTCCCCTTTTTTAGTTGAACTTTTTGCAACATCTAGGTGAATTGTTTGAGCTCCAAGTCTTGAAGCTGCAATCTCAAAAGAGCTTCTTGTTCTTGTTGAGTTTTCAAAAAAAAGTGTAATTATTATTTTATCTTTAAGTAGTGAGGAATCATGAGATTTTCTAAATGCACTTGCATCAGCAAAAACATCTAAAACCTCCTGTGAAGTGAAATCATCCGTTCTAATTAAATGGGACATAAAATACCTTTTTTTTGAAATTATATCTTATGTGTCTAAAATTGAGTTAATAATTTCATCTTTATTATTTTGTAAAGATAAAAAATTTATGTTTGATAAATCAAAATAGGGTTTTGAAACTTTTTTATAACTATCTTTATCTCTGTACT
>WFNF01000089.1 GCA_015488775.1 Helicobacteraceae bacterium | reverse complement strand
TGTCTAGGTGGCTATAGAGAGAGGGAAACGCCTGGTCCCATTTCGAACCCAGAAGCTAAGCCTCTCATCGCTGATGATATTGCACCTTGCAGGTGTGTGAAAGTAGGTCGCTGCCTAGTTCGGATTTCTTCTTTTTACTTACTTATTTACTCAATTACCTTTTTACTTTTGTTATTGTTGATTTTTTATTTTAATCTTTTTTATTACTTATTACTATTCTCAATATATATTTTATTTTGACTTAGCTCAACTTCCTATATTAGGAATTTTCTATTTATCTCTATTACTTTATGCTTTAGCTTTTGCCTATGATATGTTATAATCCTATATGTCCTCTAAAAAGAAAAAAATTAAACTAAATAACTCAATCAAAAAAATATTTAATGGTGCTGAATTTGATCAAGGTATCGCTCTTGTTGATTTAGACTCACTTATTGCATTAAAACATTTCTTAGGTATAGATAATACTGCTAACACTAAAGATACTTTAGTTAAAACATATAGGCATCTATGGTCTGATGGTGATATTTATATACGTAGTGCCATAGTTGACTTTTTTAATTCAAATAAAAAGATATACAAAAAAACAAGTAAAATTGATGATGTAGTTCTAAGGTTAAGAGAGATAACCTATGATATGTATGTTGAAGAGGATGAATTTAACTTATTGGTAGAAAACTTTTCAACAACTAACACTTCGAAGATTACAAATAATTCTGTTTTGAATAAGCTAGATTATATACGTTATAAAAATAAAATATCTATTATTGAAAAAAATGAAGATGGAACTTTTGACTATAACAACTCTTTTGTATTTTATGAAAACATCTTATGTAAAAATGAAATTGAAAATTTTTCTAAAATATTTGTTATTAAAACTGTAGCATTAGAAGATGATGAACTGAAATATAAAGATATTGATGAGATATGTACTATTGTAGATAGATATAAATCTTTTGCTGTTAAGAAGTTTCAAAAAAAAGTAGTTGAATATATTGAGTCATTTAATAAAAACCATAAATATATATCTTACGATATATTTATAGATATACTTAAAAAAGCTAATCCTGAGTTCGATTTTAAGGGATTGGGACTAGATTCAAAGGATATTAAAAAGCTTTTATTACAAAGAATTGAAGATGTTAAAATTACTATTAATGAAAATGATGTTTTATTAAGTAAAAAAGAGACTTTAGTTATAGATAAAAATAATATTATTTTTGACAATAATATACATTTAGATAAAAATAAAATCTCTTTTGATATATATAAAGAGAATGATATATATTATGATGATGAATTTAATGAAAATAAAGAGAATATTCTTAGTGAATTTAGCTCAATTATCACTGAGATAATTTTTAAGTGTAAAAAACATTCTGAAATCCTTAATTTTAATGATGATGAAGTTAAAGAGCGTGTTTATGAGCTAATCACTCCATATATAGGAAGTGATTTACATATCTCATATAGTTCAAGAAAAAAAATTATTAAGCTTTTTATTCAAAGTATTCAAAAACTTATTATACAAAGACAAAAAGAGGAACTTTTAGCAAGAAGTATAAGAGATTTTAAAAACTTATTTCCTTTGTCACGCGAAATCAATCGTGAATTAGTTTTACATATTGGACCAACTAATAGTGGTAAAACTTATAGTGCAATGAAAGAGCTCAAAGATGCAGATACTGGGTTTTATCTTGCCCCACTTAGACTCTTAGCTCTTGAGGGGTATGAAGAGCTTAAAAAACATGGTGTCGATTCATCTTTAGTTACTGGTGAAGAGCAGATTATAGATGAAGATTCTACCCATATCAGTTCCACTATAGAGATGTTGAACTTTAATGTTGATGTTGATGTATGTGTTATAGATGAAGTGCAGATGATTGGTGATGATCAGCGTGGATGGGCCTGGGCAAATGCTATTATAGGTGCGCCTGCAAAAAAGATTATTATGACTGGTTCTAGCAATGTTAAAGATGCGATTATAGCTTTAGCCGAATATCTTGGGGAGAAACTTACTATTGTTGAGTTTGAGAGAAAGAATCCTCTTATTATGCAAAACAGTATTACACAATTAAAAAATATAGAAAAAGGTTCAGCTCTAATAGCCTTTTCAAGAAAAAATGTTTTGAAGTATAAACAAGCGCTTAGTAAAACTCATAATGTTAGTGTTTTATATGGAAACTTATCTCCAGAGGTTAGACGTGAAGAGGCTAGACGCTTTCGTGAGGGTGAAAGTGATGTTTTAGTTGCAACTGACGCAATAGCAATGGGTTTAAATTTACCAATCAAAAAAATTGTTTTTTCAACTTCAGTAAAATATGATGGTGTTAGCGATAGAAGATTGAGATCATATGAGGTAAAGCAAATTTCTGGTCGCGCAGGTCGTTATGGTTTAGAGGAGAATGGTTATGTTAGTGCTCTTGATCCTAAAGCTTTAAAGGATATCTCTGATGCATTTTATGAGGATGATAAAACTATAGAAGTTCCATTTGCAGTAAGTGCAAATCTTGATCATATTAGATTGGTTTATTCTATACTTGAAGAAAATTCATTAAAAGTAGTTTTAGAGTTTTTTGTTAAAAACATAGATTTTTCTGGTCCATTTAGAGCTGTTAATTTAGAATCTATGATTGAAGCTAGTGAGATTGTAGATGAGTATGATTTAGAAGTAGATAAAAAGTATTATTTAGCATCTGCACCAATTAGTTTTAGATCAGAATATATTGTTAATTCATACAAGAGATATATACAAGCGGTGGTTCAATCACATCCTATCTCATATATTCCACCAAAAGAGCTTTTTGAAGTTGCTCTTAGTGAGTATGATTTACTTCAAGCAGAGGATTATATAAAAGATATATCCTTGTATCTATGGTTGTCTTATAGATTTCCAGATATCTTTGTTGATACTGATAAAGCAGTAAAATATAGAGGTTTGATTAACTCTTTTATAGAGCGTTCATTAAAACAGACCCATTTTTTAAAAAGATGTAGAGAGTGTTCAAAAACACTGCCTACTGATAGTAAGTTTGCTATATGTGACTCCTGTTTTAACAAACAAAAAAAATATAGAAGAAAAACAACTAGGAGATATTAGATCTAAACTTTTTAACACTTGCGATTATAAATACAAGTGTAAAACCTATTAAAACTAAAAAATTGATATATATATCTTTAAAATCTGTCCCTTTGATCAGAATGTCTCTTATGGACTCTGTAAAATATGTAAATGGGATTAGGTATGAAACCCATCTTATAAACTCAGGTATCGCTTCTAGTGGAAATATAAATCCACTTAAGAGTATGGATGGAATAATGATAAATATAGCCATAAACATAGCCTGCTGTTGAGTCTGTGATATAATACTTATAAAAAGCCCCAAAGATATCATAACACTAACATAGATAAGTGCCAAAGCAAATAGTATGAGTTGTGAAGATGGTGCTGGTAAATCAAATACAGTCCAACCAATACCAAGTATAAAATAAAAATCTGCTAATGAGATTATAATATATGGAAAGATTTTGCCTAGAACTAACTCTATTTTACTTAGTGGTGAAACTAAAATCTGCTCTAAAGTATGTTTCTCTTTCTCTCTAACTATACTTGTACCAGTAAGTATTAAAGCTATCTGCATTATAAGTACACCAATTACACCAGGGAGAAAAAACCATGTCTCTATCTCGTCTGGATTAAAAAGTATAATAGTATCTTTTTTAAACGGTTCTTCTGGAATAACTACATTTTCACTGTCTTCTGGTAAAAAATACATATCGTTTGTAACGGTATCATCACTAATTGCACTTGAGTTTGACTTCATAGCGGTTGTTAAACTTGGCATAGTACCATCAACATAAAATTTTACATGGGGTTGATTATTTGATGTTAGCTCTTTTGTAAAATTACTATTTATGAAAAGTCCAGCTTTTGCATGTCCTGCTCTTATCTCATCTTTTATAGCTTGTTCATCTTTAACTTCATAAAGTTTAAAATACCCATCACTCCATAAAGATGTTTTTATTAGATTTGAAAAGTATGACTTATCTTGATCAACATAAGCCATTTTAACATTTGATGGTTCAAGCTTTAAAGCATATCCAAAAAGTAAAAGCATTAATATAGGCATGACAGCTATAAGACCTATAAGCCTTGGATCTCTCTTTAGTATAGTTATCTCTTTTTTTGATATCGCCTTTATGTTATTAAAATTCATCTTTAGCCCTTGTAAGTGAGATAAAAACATCTTCAAGCGTAGCTTTTGATGGTTTTACTTTAAGATTTATATCTTTTTCAAGATGATCTTGTGTGTATTCTTTTGAACATACAACTCTTAAACTATCTCCAAATTGGTTAGAAAAGTCTATATCTTTTAGTTGTTCCAATTTTTCAGAGAGTTCATTAATATTGTCAGCTTGTATCTCAAAGATATTTTTATCATCTATAAGAGTAAGTATCTCTTCGACTTTACCACTTGCAACTATTTTACCCTCAGATATAAAGGCTAGCTTATCACATCTAAGTGCTTCTTCCATATAGTGAGTATTTATAAAAAGTGTTTTTCCTTCACTTTTAAGCTTAAAAAAACTATCCCATAACTCTTTTCTTGTTAGTGGATCAACTCCAGCAGTTGGTTCATCGAGTAAAATTAGTTCAGGATTATGTGTAAGTGCACAAACTAAACTCAACCTTCTTTGAGTTCCACCAGATAAAGACATTGACTGTGCTTTTATAAAACGTTCTAGGTCATATTTTTTTATTAATGATTTTACATAGTTTGCATCGCTACCATATAGTGAAGCATAAAAATTTATATTTTCCTCTACGCTTAATTCTTCATAAAGTCCAAAATATTGAGAAACATAACCAAGTTTTGCTCTAATGGTTTTGAGCTCTTTTGTAGCATCTAAACCCATAAGTTCTATCTCGCCAGAACTTGGTTCAAGAAGAGTAGATAACATCTTCATAGTTGTAGTTTTTCCAGCTCCATTTGGACCTAGTAAACCAAAAATTTCACCCTTATTGACCTCAATATTTATCGAGTCAACAACATTAACATTATTAAAATTTTTACTTAGTTTAGTTGTTTTTATCATCCAAATAGTATAGCTTTTATTTTATTAAACTTTACATATTATCACATATTAGTAGAAATGTTAAAAATTATGATTTTATCTAATAAAGGTATTATAAGTTTGGGGAGTTAAGTGTTTCTTCTAATATTTCAACTTCGCTTTCAAGTTCTATATTAAATTTTTCTAAGACTTTTCTTTTTGCTTCTTTGACTAGGGTTATTGCATCGCTAAAAGTTGCATTTCCATTATTTACTAAAAAATTGGCATGTATATGACTCCATGATGCTCCACCTACGCTATAACCTTTTAGTCCAACTGCTTCTATAAGTCTTCCTGCACTATCTTTTGGTGGGTTTTTAAAAAAGCTTCCTGCACTTGGCTCTTTTGGTTGATTTTCTCTCATTTTTTTAAATATTTCAATCATCTCTTGATCAAAACCATCTTTTATTTTAAAAGTTGCTTCAAAGATAACACCTTTAATATTTGTTTTTCTATACTCAAAGATCAACTCATCTTTTTGAAAGTTTTGCCCATCTATATTTAGACTGTTTATGATGTTTTTTATCTCATGCTCTTTAAGTCCAGCATTCATCTTTACAAGACCACCAAGAGTTCCAGGTAGATGGCTCATAAACTCAAATCCACCAAGATTATGTTTTTTGCAAAAAGATATAATCTTACCGCTAGGTGTAGCAGCACCAACAATGAGTTCATTATTTTCAAGTTTTATGTAATCAAATTTTTTGCTTAAAACCATGAGAAGTGGAGGATTGTCACCTAATAAGATGTTATTAGCTGAGCCTATAAGGTATCTATCTTTTGGATAATTAAAATCTTCTATAACAAAAACTTCAACTTCTCGACCAATTTTTAAAGATGAATATTTTTTAAAATTTATATTTTTTGTCATATTTATTGTACAAATGTAGGAATCATGTTAAAAACCTCTTTAGCGAAGTCTGTCATCTCATTTAACATCCAAGGCATAGTTAAAATAATAATAATAATTACACCTATAATTTTAGGGATAAATGACAAAGTCATCTCATTTATCTGTGTAGTAGCTTGAAAAATACTTACAGCAAGACCCAAAAACATACCAACTAGAAGACCAGGCAGGGCTAACTCTAAAGCGATTTTAAAAGTTTCTATCCCTAGTGCAACTAGTTTTGAGTCCATTAGTTTCCTCTTTGCTTTTTGTATTCACTTGGTATTAGATAATCATTAGCATCTATAAGCTCATCATAAAAACCATTTTTATAACCAATCTCAAAAAGTTTGTTTATAGCTTTTAATTGAATCTCACTTAATGATACTGAGTCATCATTAGCATATAGCTCAAGATATTTATCTAAAGTTGGTGCATCAATGCGTACTAGTGAGTCTTCAAGAAGTTTTTTTGAAAGTTCATCTTTTCTATCTCTAGCAACTTTAACAGCAGATGTTAGAGTATTTTCGTAGTCTATTGCGTCATTTAGTGGAATAGAGCGTCTTATACCCATACCGCCAAGTGGAAGTGGTAAACCCCCTCCACTTAACTCATTCCAAATATCCCATAACTCTTTTTCAACTTCTAATTTATCATCAAAAGTTAAAATACTTTCGTGGATTAAAACACCAGCATCAACTTCCCCATTTAAAACAGCATCCTCTATCTCTAGAAAATTTTTATAAATTATGCGTGCGTCTGGGTATTTTATTTTAAATAGTAAAGCGTTTGTGGTGTACTTACCACTAAGTGCAACTCTAAAATTTCTCTTAAGCTTTTTATCTTTTAGTTTGATCAGTTTAGGACCATAACCCTCTCCAAAACTAACAGCAGTTTTTAAAAGTGCATATTCATCTTTGATCAAAGGGTAAAGACCAAAACTGATTGCACTTATCTCATAAGTGTTTTTTAATGCTTCTACGTTAAGTGTCTCAATATCAAGTGCAATATTATCAAACTCTCTATCTTTTAACGTAACCCAACCATACTTAATAGCATAGTACATAAATATATCATCGGCGTCTGGTGAATGTGCAATTAGAACTTTTTTCAAATAAATCTCTTTTAATAATGTTTGTAAAACTTAATTTTAACCAAAAAAGGGTAAAATTTCGCATTAATTGTAAGATGTATAAAATAATATTGCATTTTGTCATATTTTTAACTACATATTGCATTATGTCATATAATGTTGCTAGAAATATTATATTAGGATTTAATTATGGACGCAAACAAACAAAAATCATTAGATTTGGCACTTAAACAGATTGATAAAGCATTTGGAAAAGGCACTTTGATGCGTCTGGGTGATAAAAATATAGAGCCTATAAAAGCTATTAGCACTGGTTCTATTGGACTTGATCTTGCTCTGGGCATAGGTGGAGTTCCTGAAGGACGTGTAATTGAGGTTTATGGACCTGAAAGTTCTGGTAAAACAACTTTAGCTTTACAAATAACGGCAGAAGCTCAAAAGAATGGTAAAATCGCAGCTTTTATAGATGCTGAACATGCTTTAGATGTTGGTTATGCTAAAAATCTTGGTGTTGATGTTGAAAATCTTTTAGTTTCTCAACCTGATTATGGTGAGCAAGCTTTAGATATAGTTGAAACTTTAGCAAGAAGTGGAGCAGTTGATTTTATAGTTATTGACTCAGTTGCTGCGCTTACTCCTAAAGTTGAAATTGAAGGGGACATGGATGACCAACAAGTTGGTGTTCAAGCTCGTTTGATGTCAAAAGCTTTGAGAAAATTGACGGGTGTGCTACATAAAATGAATTGTACTGTTCTTTTTATAAACCAGATTCGTATGAAAATTGGTATGATGGGGTACGGTAGTCCAGAAACTACAACTGGTGGTAATGCACTTAAATTTTATGCTTCAGTTCGTATAGATGTTAGACGTATCGCTTCTTTAAAACAAGCAGATACTGCTATTGGTAACAGAGTTAAAGCTAAAGTTATTAAAAATAAAGTTGCACCACCATTTAGACAAGCAGAATTTGATATTATGTTTGGTGAGGGTATCTCAAAAGAGGGTGAACTAGTTGATTACGGTGTAAAACTTGATATTGTAGATAAAAGTGGTGCATGGTTTTCATATAAAGATAAAAAACTTGGTCAAGGTCGTGAAAAAGCTAAACAAAAGTTCAAAGACGAACCGGCTTTAGCCTTAGAGATTGAAAATAAAATTAAAGAAGCTATGGGCATTAGTAATATAATGGTTATGGAACAAAATGAGATGGAAGAGAGTGAAGAATGATATATATAGATAGTGTAAATGCAATTGAGGTTATGGATTCTCGTGGTAATCCAACTGTTAAAGCAACTGTAGCTTTAAGTGATGGTACTGTTGAGAGTGCTATAGTTCCAAGTGGTGCTAGTACTGGTAAAAGAGAAGCTTTAGAGTTACGTGACGCGGATGAGCGTTATATGGGTAAGGGTGTTCTTAAGGCAGTTGAAAATGTTAACTCTACTTTAGCTGACGAACTTGTTGGTATGTCACCTTTTAATCAAGCTATAATTGATGCTACTATGAAAGAGACTGATGGTACTTCAAACTATGCTAATCTTGGAGCAAACGCAGTTTTAGGTGTTTCTATGGCTGTTGCACGTGCTGCTGCTGCATCTCTTGGTATTCCATTATATAGATACCTTGGTGGTGCTAATGCTATGGTTTTACCAACTCCTATGTTAAACATCATAAATGGTGGTAGTCATGCAGATAACTCTGTAGATTTCCAAGAGTATATGATTATGCCTATTGGTTTTGAAAACTTTGCAGAGTCTCTAAGAGCAAGTGCAGAGGTTTACCATAGTTTGAAAGCTATTTTAAAAGCTAAAAAACATAATACTGCTTTAGGCGATGAGGGTGGTTTTGCACCAGATTTAGGTTCAAATGAAGAGCCTATACAGATTATAATGGAAGCTATTGAAAAAGCTGGTTATAAAGCTGGTGAGCAAATTGCTATAGCACTTGATGTTGCAGCAAGTGAGCTTGTTGTTGATGGTGGTTATAGATTAGATAGTGAAAATAGAACTGTAACTTCAGATGAACTAGTTGATTACTATGTTGATTTATGTTCAAAATATCCTATTGTTTCTATTGAAGATGGACTAGGTGAAGATGATTGGGCTGGTTGGAAAACTTTAACAGACAAATTGGCTGATAAAATTCAACTTGTTGGTGATGATCTTTTTGTAACTAATGCTTCTATATTAGCAGAAGGTATAAAAACTGGAACTGCAAACTCTATCTTAATCAAACCAAATCAAATTGGTTCAGTAAGTGAAACTATGCAAACTGTTCGCTTAGCTCAAAGAAATGGTTATTCTTGTGTTATGTCACATAGAAGTGGTGAGAGTGAAGATGCATTTATAGCTGACTTCGCGGTTGCATTAAACTGTGGTGAGATAAAAACTGGTTCAACTGCTCGTGGTGAAAGAACTGCAAAATACAATCGTATTTTGGAGATTGAAAATGAAGTTATGTATGGTGAGTATTTAGGCTCAGAACTATTTAACTAAGTTAAATACTAGATTATGAAAGAAGAACTATACTCTAATCCTAATGAAGAGTATGATTTTATAGAGAGATACCTTGGTATGTCTCCTAAGACTTTACTTGTCTCTTTAAGTATAGTTCTTTCTTTTGGTATATATTTAGGTATTTTGCTTTTTGGAGATAACTCTTTAGAGGTCTTAATGGATTTAGATGAGTATGAGTTATATCTTGAGGGTGAAATAAAAACACTAAAAAATGAAAATGCTAATTTACAAAAAGAGTATTTTGAGTTAATTGAACTTGACCCTGATAGTAAATAATCTTTTTGATATAATAAATAATCACTACTTTATAAAGGCTTACTAATTGAAAATATTATTATTATTTGCTTTACTTATTTTGTCTTTAAATGCTAGAGAAAATCCTTTTTTTCCATACCAAAATCAAAAAGATTTGGTTTTGACTAACAATCAAACCGAACAATTTACTCCACTAAAACAAACATCGATACTTCTTCCAAATAGTGCTAGAGTTTTAAAAAAAGTTACAGTTGAGATACAAAACTTAGATGGATCTATATCAAAAAGAGAGCTTATTTTAAATCAAAGTATAGATTGGCATTTACCAATATTTATCTCTCAAAATTTTAATAATGCTATTAACTCTCCAAAAAAAAATATAAGAAAAAAGCAAATAAAAACCAGAAAAAAAACTACTAAATCAAATAAAAATACTATTAAAAAAGATATTCCTCCAGTAAATCAATTCCAAATGTTATGTAAACATGGGTTTATAAATTTTTATTATAAAAATAATGAATTATTGGTTGATACAGATGATGTGTTAATTAGAGATTTTCTACTTCCTAGTCCTCATAGAATAGTGTTAGACTTTAAGAAAAAAGCTTTTTTTTCAACTTATAAAAAACGTCTAAATAAAAAGTATTTTAAAAGTATTGTTATTGGAAATCATAAGGGTTACTATAGAGTTGTCCTTACACTAGATGGAAAATATACTTATACAATTAAAAAAAATAAACTAAATATTAAAATAGTTTTACACTAAGATGTTTGGTTTTTATAAAGTTGGTGTTGCAAGCATTAAGGTAAAAGTTTCTGATGTATCTTTTAATACTAATGAGATACTAAAAGTAATTTTAGAAGCTACTAAAAATAACATACAGGTTTTATTGTTTCCAGAACTTTGTATAAGTGCTTATACTTGTGGAGACCTTTTTCTACATTCAACTCTGCAAAATGCAAGTTTAAACTCTTTGATCAAGATAAAAAAATCTACAGAAAATTCTTCTATTGTAGTTGTTGTAGGTGTGAGTTTACTTAAAAATTCTAAGATATATAATTGTGCTGTTTTAATCCAAAATGGAGATATATTAGGAGTCGTTCCAAAAAGTTTTCTTCCAAACTACAAAGAGTTTTATGAAAAAAGATGGTTTACAACTGGTGCTAATGTAGTTGATGAAAGCATTGTTATAGATGGAGTAGAAATACCTTTTGGTGTTGATTTGATTTTTTCTGATTTAAAACACTTGAAAATTGGTATAGAGATATGTGAAGATTTATGGGCTATTAACCCCCCTAGTTCAAAGTATGCAATCAATGGCGCTACTCTTCTTTTAAATCTATCTTCATCTAATGAACTTATAGGAAAACAAAACTATAGACACTCTCTTGTTTCTATGCAAAGTGCCAAAACTTATACTGCGTATGCTTACTCATCTAGCGGTGTTGGTGAATCAAGTACTGATACACTTTTTGGTGGTGATGGATTTATTTATGAAAATGGTTCTTTACTTGTTAAAAACTCTTTATATCAAAGAGAAAGTTCAATTATTTATACTTATGTTGATTTAGAAAAGTTGGAGTATCTACGGATAAATGAGTCATCTTTTGCTGATGAAAGTGGTGATTTATGTAGAGTCATTAAACTATATACTTTAACTAAGTTGAATGATATAGATGTAGATATAAGTAAAACACCTTTTGTACCTAGAACAAAAGATACTCTTGATCAAAGAAGCAATGAGATTATTGAGATAGCTGCTAATGCTTTTGCTACACGCATTGAGCATGTAGGGTCAAAAAAACTTGTTATTGGTATCTCTGGTGGTTTGGACTCAACTTTAGCTCTTATAACTAGTGTTGAAGCGTTAAAAATACTTAATCGCCCAAGTAGTGACATACTAGCATACACAATGCCAGGTTTTGGTACAACTTCAAGAACTTTAGACAATGCAAAAGAGTTATGTAAAAGCTTGGGTATTTGTATAGAAGAGATTAATATAGTTGGTATTGCATTACAAGAGTTTGAGTTAATAAAACACGATGTTGGTGATTTAGATGTAACTTACGAAAATGTTCAAGCAAGACTAAGAACACAAATTTTGATGAACTTAGCAAATAAACACTCAGCCTTAGTTGTTGGAACTGGTGATTTAAGTGAGATTGCACTTGGTTGGTCAACATATAATGGTGATCATATGTCTATGTATGGTGTGAACTCTGGTATCCCAAAAACTTTGATCAAACATCTTGTTCTTTGGTACAAAAATATTGCAGATGAAGCAACAGCAACAATTTTAGAAGATATAGTAAATACTCCTATTTCACCAGAGTTATTGCCCCCATCAAAAGATGATATAACTCAAAAAACAGAAGACATAGTTGGTCCATACATATTACACGATTTCTTTTTGTATCATCTTCAAAAGTATGGAGCAAGCTCATCTAAAATACTTTTTCTAGCAAGTAAAACTTTTAAAGATGAATTTAGTAAAGATGAGATAAAAAAGTGGTTAATTATATTTTTAAAACGTTTTTTTATGAACCAATTTAAACGCTCAGCTATGCCAGATGGCATTAAAGTAGGAACTATATCTTTAAGCCCAAGAGCTGATTTAAAGATGCCAAGCGACGCACTTGTAAAAGCTTGGATAGATGAGCTAGAATTATCACTTTAGATTATTTTCTTGCTTAGATAACCATATAAAAACTTCAACAAGTGCTTCATACAGTTTTGGTGGTACCTCTTTATCTAGGTCTATATCTATTAGTGAGTTTACAAGAGTTTCATTTTGAAAGATTGAGATATCAAACTCTTTTGCTTTTTCTATGATTTTTGAAGCGATTTCCCCTTTTCCTGAAGCTATAACTTTAGGAGCATTTTGTGTCTGTTTGTCATACTTTAGTGCAACTGCTTTAGGGGTCATAGTTTTACCTAGTAGAGTGAGTTTATATGCTCAACATCATTCCAGCTTAGATCTTTACTTTGGGCTTGTTTATGAGATATGATATGATCAATATATCTAGCAAACATATCTGTTTCTATATTTACTCTATCGCCTTTTTTATATCTTCCAAAAAGCGTTTCTTTCATAGTTATTGGGATTATAGTTAATCTAAAATTATCTTCATTTACATCATTTACAGTTAAAGAGATACCATTTATAGTTATTGAGCCTTTAGGGACAATATAGGCAAAATCTTTTTTTGGTACTTTTATAAAAAAGTCTGTACTATTTCCATTGTTTTTAATCTCGCTTATAGTACCGATAGTATCAACATGACCTTGAACTATATGCCCCTCAAATCTATCACCCATCATCATTGCAGGCTCTATGTGAACATATCCATTAAGGTTCTCTTTTACTATATGTTTCATAGTTTCAGGAGATAATTGAACTTCAAAACCACCATCAAAAATCTTTGTTGCACTTAAACAAGTTCCATTTATAGCTATGGAATCACCAAGTTTTGTTTTATGTTTAGCCGTGATTGATAGGGTGTTGTTTTTAAAGCTTTTAACTTTTCCCATCTCTCTTATTAGACCTGTAAACATTAAAAAACTATCTTTCCATCTTCTTGAAGTGAAGCGATAATAGTTTTCGCTTTTTCATGACCAGCGTAAGCAGCTTTTCTACATAAATCAAGTGCCTTATCGTGATCTTCTTCACATCCTAAACCTTGATCATACATTTGCCCAAGATTGTATATTCCCTCGCTTAACCCACTCTCTTTTGCTCTGGAAAAACATATAAATGCTTTGTCATTATTTAGTGTAACACCTTGTCCATCTTTATATAAAACACCTAGGTTATTAAAAGCTTGTGGGTGTCCACGCTTTGCTGCTTCCTCATACCAAAAAGCTGCTTCACTATAGTTTTGAACACAACCAAGACCACGCTCTAACATTAAGGCAACTTCATACATTGCTGGTGGTACTTCAAGAGTTGCGGCTTCTAAAAAAAGCTCATATCCACGAAACTGATCAAAACTTACTCCACCTAAGCCATTTGTATAAAGTATAGCAAGGTTAAAAAGGGCATAAGGTTCTTTAGTTAAAGCAGCCTTTTCGTAAAGTTCTAATGCTTTAGCATCATCTTTTTCACACCCTTGGGCATTTTGATACATAAATGCTAAAGATGTTTGTGCAGTAGGATGTTTATCACTTAAAGAACTATATAGTTCAAAAGCTTTTGTAAAATTTTGTGAGTTATAGGCCTTAGATGCCTCTTGTAAAATATTATTCATGAGTGTATTTTATAGTAAGAGTTGTTAGAGTTGACTAAAACGATTATATTGCCATTAGCGACTTATACTCATTTAATGCAAAATCATCAGTCATTCCACTAATATAATCTACTATAAGTCTAACTCTATAGTAAAACTCTAGTAGTTTATAACTATGTATATCTTCTTTATTTAGCTTTTCTATATCATTTTTGTATGCAACTATTTGTTTGGCAGATATCCGTTTTATTAGTCTTTGAGATATAAAACACTCTATGGGTTCATCTTTTAGTAGCATAAAAAAATCATCACTCTTAATCTCAAGAAGTGGTTTATAGATACCAAAAAGCGAGTTTATTATGGTGTAACCTTTCATCTCTAGGTTTTGTACCTCTTTGTTTTGGTAGATATGCTCAAAAGATATTTTTTCAAGTATTTTTACTGCTTTATAATATTTGGAGTTCTGATCAAAGTCTAAAAGAGCATAGTTAAAACTTCCATCAAAAATAGCTTGATGATTACTAATATATATATCACTCACATGGTAAACTAAAGACGTAACAAGTTTAGCTCTTATAAGAGTAAAAAACATATTGAACTGATAAGGCTCATCATCTTTTTTTGCTTTTTGGTATCTATCTTCTATGAGTTCAAGAAGATAGTGCTCGTTTTGCTCTTCACACTCTTTTTTTATTAGTTTATACACATCATCAAGACTCAAAATACCTTTTTCTACAGAATCTTCAAGATCTGCACTTAAGTAAGATATATCGTCTGCTGCTTCCATAATATATGTTAGTGGAAATCTATGTGATTTTTCTACTTCTAAAGTTTTTTGAATAGTTTTTATAAAATCTTTTTCACTGTAGTAGTAGCCAGGTTTTTTTCTTAGATAATCAAACTCTTCATTTAGTTCCTTTTTTTCACTCGCACATCTAGTATATTTTAATACTGAAAGTATCTGTGTGTAGGAGAGGTTTAGCCTTTGTAGTTTGCTTATAACCCTTATAGCTTGAGCATTTCCATCAAAACTGCATAAATCTCTAGCTAAAGAGCTTTTTAACTCTTTTAACTCATCACTATTGGTTTGAAATCTATCTAACATATTTATTACATTGTTTTTTATCCACTTGTTTATGGTTTGCTCTGCAAAATGCCCAAATGGTGGGTTGCCTATATCATGTAATAAACTTGTCATCTCCGTTGTAGAGATAAAAGCATCTTTTAAATCTTTAAGTTTATATTTTTCTATCTCATCATCACTAAGTTTTGAAAAAATTGTTTTAGATATAAATCTAGCTGTTTGTGCAACCTCTAAAGAGTGGGTAAGCCTTGTTCTTATTGAAGCATTTAACTCTAAAGCAAAAACTTGAGTTCTTTTTTGTAAGCGTCTAAAAGCAGCAGATGATAGTATGCGACCTCTATCGCTCTCTATAGATATATTTATATCGCTTGATGGGTAAAACTCTCTATCTAGGGTTATCTTTTTACTATAATCTATCATCTAAACTCCATTTATCTCATTCCAAACTCTTATGTGTAGTCTGTCTGAAAAAGTATAGCCTTTTTGTTTACAATACTCTATAAGTGGGAGCGAATTTTTCTCTAACTCCTGTTTTGATGAAGCAATAGGCATACAATAGGTTTGCAAACTTGGTGCATGGGAGATGATATCTTCTATCTCTTCATCTAGAGATATATTTATACTCTCTTGATCAACAGAAAATTTAAAAAAAGCCTCTTTAGCATTTTGCGCTATATTAAAAATAGCATCTTTATTTACCCTTTTTTTGTATGGCTCTTTTGAGTTTTCTAGTTTTACAGATAGAGCGAATATCGCCTCTTTATATATAGGAAACTTTTTAAAATCTATATTTAGTGAGCCATTTGTCTCAAAGGTTATTTTATGATTTTTTTTATGTAAATGTTCTAAAAAATCTATAAATATTTCATCTTTAGCATATATAAGTGGCTCTCCACCTGTAAAAACAATATCAACCTTATGTGGCAGGTCATAAGAGTTTAAAACACTTATAAGTTGAGTGCTTGAACTGATGCTTACCCAATCTTTTGCATATAACTCTTTATCAACTGCGTAGTAGGTGTCACAACCACTTTTAGCATCAGCATAGTTACATCCAAAGCCTGAACAAGTCATATTGCATCCACCAAATCTAAAAAATAGTGATGGAACTCCTACATAACGACCCTCTCCTTGGATAGAATAAAAATGTTCAACTAGATAAATCATCCACCAGTCTCGTAAAATGCTCTACTTGAACTCTCTCCATCATTTTCATCCCAACGGTTCTCTTCAGGTTTATTTTTTACAACCTCTTTTAAAACTTGAGCTGCTTCATCAATGTTACCTCTTTTTATAGCATCAGAGATACTCATAGCTTCATCGAAGTATAAACAAGGGATTAGCTGACCCTCTGCTGTAAGTCTTATACGATTACAAGATTTGCAAAAGTCTTTACCATAAGGCTCTATAATTCCAAACTTATAACCATCATCTAACTCAAAATATCTTGATGGTGATGATGCTTCAAGTCCTACATCTTTAAAATTATATTTACTTGCGATAATCTCTAAAAGTTCAGGAGATTTTAGACCTTTTATATCATCTTTTGCGTGAGAGTTTTCCATATATTCTATAAATCTAACACTCATTTTTCTTTCTTTACAATACTCCAACACGTCTATAAGTTCATCAGAGTTTACACCCTTCATTGGAACCATATTTACTTTAACTTTTAGTCCAACTTTTAAAGCCTCATCAACACCAGCTAAAACTTGTTTTAGAACTTTTTTTTGAGCTATAGAGTTTGCTACCTCTTCTTTAAGAGAGTCTATAGAAACATTTATCCTTTTTAGACCTGCATCTTTAAGTTTTTGAGCAGTTCCTTTAAGCAAAAAGGCATTTGTTGTCATTGCTAAGTCTATATCGTTTTTATAATCATAAATCATCTTTATAAACTTGTCTAAATCCTCTCTTAAAAGAGGCTCTCCCCCAGTTATACGAATCTTGTTTATACCCTCATCTATAGCAACTTTTAAAAATTTAAAAAGCTCTTCAAAACTTAAAAGGTTCTCTTTTGGAACCCAAGAAAAAGGTTTTTCAGGCATACAGTATGAGCATCTAAAGTTACATCTCTCAGTAACTGAAACTCTAATATAATTTACTTCTCTATCAAAACTATCTATTAACATAATATTTTCCTATTGGCGCAATTATATCTAATCTTTTTATCGCTTGGATTGTTATGGGTCAAAAATAAAAAAAGTTTAATATTTTTCAGATTCAAAGATATAATTAGCTCCCACAAATACTTTAAAAACATCCTTTGTAAGCTCTTGTGTTGGAGTATCTATATCTCCACCAAAAAAGTAAGCACTACTTAAATCAAACTCAAAACCTTTTATATAATCGTTTTTGAATTTATAATGAAAGTCTAGCTCACTACCTAGATACTTGCTTATAGTATTGTTTAAAGTTACCTCTGTGGTTGAACTAAAATAGTGTGCATCCATATAAAGTTTACCTAGATTGTTTGTATCAACACCAAGTTTTAGTTTTATATCTTGAAGCCCTACATCTGGAGTATTTAAAAAAACATCAGCATCCCCATTAAACTTGTGTAAAGATGCAAATGGTGTGTAAAAAGCTGGATTTGAGTTTTTACTTGCTCCTAGATTTTCATAGCTAAAAGAGAAAAGTGCATTATCTAATTTTACATCTAAAAGTGCATTAAAATAAAAACTTGAAGCTGTTGGTTTACCTTGAATACCAGGTATTTTTACTATGTTTGGAGAGTTGTTTAGAGTTGCATCACCTTGGTAAGCACTCTCAAACCTGTACTTTAAGTAGGAATTGTCTTCACTTATATCTCCACTAAAAGATAAACCATAGGTGTTGTGGTATGAACCTAACATATATATATAGCCTTGTATATCTATCATTGAGGCTACTTTCATATTTATATTTGTAACTATATTGTAGGCATATCTTATCTTATCTTGAACATTAACATTTTGTATTGCGTAGATGTAGTAGAGTTGAAACTCTATATCTTCATTTAGGTGTGAGTCCATACCAACTAAATCAAAACTTTGTCCCATCTGTCTAAAATCATCACTACCTATAAATCTTTCATTATTTATATTTAACTCTTCTATACCAACTTTTAAATATGTTTCGTAAAAGTTATATGAGAGTAGGGCGTTTGAAAACCTTACACCATTAGTATCGTTTATGGTGTCATAAGATGGATTTAGTGGGGAATAGTTTTTGTCACCAAAGCTTGCAACAGAGTTTAAAGATAGATTTGCTTCAAGGTTTTTAAATCCAAAAAGTTTAGTGTTTAAGAGTATGGAGGCTCTAGTTGTATAAGCAGATGCCGCTTTTGTTTGATTAAGATAAAAGTTAGCATACTCATATCTAGGTCTTATTTGTGTTTTGAAAGATGTATCTGTAAGTATCTCTAAAGCTTGTAGAGGGATGAAAAATATTAAAATTATATAGATAAAACGCATATAAGCATTTTATCCAATAATTATTAAATTTTTTATTTTGTAGCAAATTTATAATCTAACATTGCCCATGCCATAGTTCTATCTGTATATGCACCAGCACCTGCATTTGGTTTTTTAAGACCAGCAGCTGTGTCATCATTCATAAACATTGCACCTTTAAGCAGTACAGATAAACCATCAACTGATGAAATTTTGTTTGCGTAAACCAAATCTATCTCATTTCCGTAAGCTGAACCAGTATCTACCCCACCAAGTTTAGTTTGTGTTGAAAACATATGGTACCAAGCTATAAGCTTACCAATACCTTTTGCTTTATAACCAACTCTAAAGTTCATATCTACCAAACCAGCATCAGGTGTAACTAAGAACTGATCAGCAAAACCATTAAATTTATGTTTTGTAGCTAAAGGTGTTTGAAATGAACTACTTGCAGAGTCATCAGCTCTTCTTCCACCTAGAAGTTCATAGTTAAAACCTACTAATGCACCATAAAGATTAGCACCTAAGTCAAAGTTCATATAT
>WFNF01000088.1 GCA_015488775.1 Helicobacteraceae bacterium | reverse complement strand
TTTCACTAAAAAAATGGTGGGCTCCTGCTGAGATAGATATAAAGCAAGATGAAAAAGGCAAAGAGATAGCACCAAAATATAATAGCGTTGTCTCCGATGAGTATGGAAGATTTAAGTATGGCATACCACCACGAGGATATGGAGATTTAGCATTTGTTCAGCATATGGTAAGTGTTCTTAAAAATGATGGTCGTATGGGTGTTGTATTGCCTCACGGTATATTGTTTCGTGGTGGAACAGAGGGTAAAATTAGAGAGGGCTTACTTCAAGATGACATCATAGAAGCCATCGTTGGACTTCCTGAGAAGCTGTTTTACAACACTGGCATCCCTGCCTCAATCATAATCATAAACAAGAGTAAAGCTGAGAACCTAAAAAACAGAGTGGTGTTTATAGATGCTTCAAGTGAATACAAAGATGGCAAAAACCAAAACACTCTGACCCACGAGAACATAAGTAAAATAGTTGATAGCTATGATGGACTTGAAGATATAGATAAGTTTATGAGAGTTGTTGATAGAGTAGAGATAAAAGAGAACGATTACAACTTAAATATTTCACGATACATTGATACAAGTGATGAAGAAATTATTATAGATATAAAAGCCACTATGGAAGATATAACAGAGTTAGAGAGTAAAGAGCAAGAGATAGATAGTAAGTTAAACGGCTACTTGAAAAGTTTGGGTTTTTAGTATGGTAACTTATGGTTATAAAGATACTGAGATAGGTGTTATTCCTATTGAGTGGGAAGTTGTAAAGCTTGAAACTGTTTGTGATGTTAGAGATGGAACTCACGAAAGTCCAAAATATAAAAAAGATGGAATACCTTTTATTACTTCAAAACATTTAACAGATAATGGAGTGGATTTTAGTGATGTAAATTATATATCAATTGATGACCATATCAATTTTAGTAAAAGGTCGTTAGTAGAAAATGGAGATATTTTATTTGGGATGATAGGAACAATTGGTAAGCCATTAATTGTTAATTATAATTTTAAATTTTCCATTAAAAATGTTGCTCTATTAAAGTTCAAAAATAATACAAAATTAAATAATTCTTTTACGCTTAACTTATTAAAATCTACAATTATAGATAAACAGTTTAGTAAATTATCAAATGGTGGAGTTCAATCATTTATCGCTCTTGGTATGATTAGAAGTTTGAAAATCCCACTCCCACCACTAAAAGAACAAGAGAAAATTGCTGATATTTTATCAACTGCTGATGAGAAGATAGATGCTATTGATTTACAAATCCAAAAAGCAGAAACTCTTAAAAAGGGGCTACTCCAAAAGCTACTAAGTGAAGGTATAGGGCATAGTGAGTTTAAGGATAGTGAGCTTGGGAAGATACCTGAGAGTTGGGAGGTTGTTGAGCTTGGAAGCATTAGTGATATACTTGACCCACATCCAAGTCATAGGGCACCAAAAGAAGAAGCAAATGGGTATCCGTTTGTAGGAATTGGGGATATTTCAGAAAGTGGAATAATTAATTTGTCCTCTGCCAGAAAAATATCCTTGAATGATGTTATAAAACAAAATGATTGTATTCAAATTAATGAGAATGATATTGGCTTTGGTAGGGTGGCAAGTGTTGGAAAAATTATTAAATTTACTAAATATGATTTCCCTTTTGCTTTATCTCCTACAATGGCAGTTGTTAAAGCAAAACAAATAAATAATTCATTTTTATATCAATTTTTAAGTTCTACCTTTACAAAAAAACAATTCAAAAACCTAACTTCTGGTTCAACAAGAATAGCATTAGGTATTCAAAATTTACGAAAAATATTGATTTTAATTCCACCACTTGAAGAACAAAAACAAATAGCCAACATCTTATCAACTGCTGATGAAAAGTTAGAAGTGCTTAGAGCTAAAAAAGAGAAGTATGAAACACTTAAAAAAGGTCTGTTGCAGAAGCTTTTGAGTGGGGAGGTTAGGGTTTAATGAACTATAAAATATTTTGTGATGAGAGTTGCCATCTTCAAAATGATGGATGGGATAGTATGTCTTTAGGTGCTATAAAATGCCCTGCTGATGAGTATGAAAAAATAAAAGAAGATATAAAAGCTATAAAGCTAAAACATAAAACTCCTTTTGAAATAAAATGGACTAAGTTATCAAAAAGTAGAATAAACTTATATAAAGAACTTATAGACTATTTTATAGATTCTAACATCACTTTTAGAGTTGTAACTATCATAAATAAACAAGAACTAGACCATAAAAGATTTTCTCAAACACATAGTGAATTTTACTATAAGACTTACTATCTTGTTCTAAAAAAGATTATGAATCATTTGGATAGTTATAAAATATATATGGATATAAAAGATACAAGAGGAAAAGAAGCACTTAACAACTTAACTGATGTTTTTGAAAAATCAAGAGAACTACCAACCCCTTTTATGCAACATATCCGTTCTGATGAATCACAACTTCTACAATTAGTAGATATATTTACAGGTGCAGTCTCTTATAAAATGAGAGGCTTAAAAACTGATGGTGTTAAAAGTGAAGTTATTGACTACATAGAAAAAAAGTTAAATATATATTTAAACACTACATCAAGTTATAATTATGAAAAATTTAATAGATTTATTCAAGATCCTAGAAAGGTTTTATGATAGTGCAAGATTTACCACTTATTTTAAAAGATACTACAAAAATAAATATGGCAGATATTGAAACTTTATATGCTGTTTTTAAAAATGATTTTATTGATAATAAAGTGATTCTAAAAATAGCTAATATTAACTACACTATTACAGTAAAACCAAATAACAAATGTAGTTGTCCTTTTACTAAAGAACCCAAACCTGAAAGATTTTGGCATATAATAACTACAAAAGAGTTTGATTCAAAAAAAAGAAACAATCCTTGTCCCGCAGATAGAGAAAAAAATAGAATATATGAAAGTGCAAGGGCTAAAAGAATCCATTGGATTAAACAAACGATAGATAATATTTCAAATCAGCATATAAAATATTTTTATGAAAACAATGGTGTAGCAACACATTTTATTTGGGATACAAAAAGATTTTATATTGTAATTATTAAACATCTTGGAAAAACTGAAAATTTATTGGTAACTGCCTATCCTGTTTATAAAAATAAATATAGAAGTTATAAATCAAGGCTAGAGAGATATGAAAAAAGTACAAAGAAGTGACATCGCATTTGTACGGCTGTGCGATGTTATCCAGCCACTTGCAGGTGAATATCTAAGAGAGATTCCCTTATACCATTTGGTATATCAAGATATGGCATTATAATTCAACATCTTTTAAAGTCTTATTAAGTGTGTAAAAATTACACAAGTATAAAATTTCAATGTTTCAAAATGACACAAATTAGGATAGAAAAATGAGCGAATACCACCAATCAGAACTCCCCGCGATAGAGCTTTTCAAAAAGCTTGGATATGAATACTTTGATGCTAAAGGCGAAATGTATGAGGTTGTGCTTGAAGATAAACTAACAAGCTCACTCAAAAGAATAAACCCTTGGCTCAATGAAAACAACCTTCAAAAAGTAGTTCGCAAACTCTTAGCTTCAAGCACTATGGGCAGCTCGCTGATGGAGATAAACTCTGAGATACACAAACTCATAACTCGTGCTGATGCTCTCTCACTTAAACCTACACCAGATGAACACCCAAAGGCTGTAAAGTTTATAGACTATGAAACCAAAGAAAACAA
>WFNF01000087.1 GCA_015488775.1 Helicobacteraceae bacterium | reverse complement strand
TGTTTTTATATCATCAAACTTAAAACCAAGATCTGTGTAAAACACTATATAGTTTTTTATATAGTTGGCATCTAGATATTTTTTAAGATCTTCTGGAGATACTTTTATATCTTTATATTGTATGTAATCATCTGGTGTGAGCTGATTTTTAAAGTATGGTTTTACATCTTTAGGGTTTTTGCTTACTTTAATCCAAAGTTTAATCTGATCAATACTAAACCCTTTTTTTAACCATTTTTTTGATTTTTTAGGTGTTAATCCTAGCTTTACAAGAGTTTTTGCCTCAATTGGATTTAGTTCTAAATCTAACCAAGGTTTTCTACTCTCTAGTGTAAAACCTTGGTTGGTCCATGCCTGTTCATCTGCACTTGGTTCGCTCCCACATGACGATAAAAAGATAATTAAAAATATTGATAATATTAATTTCATATTAAAACCTTTGAAAAATTATAAAAAAGTGATATTTCTAGCATTATATCATTTTGAAGGTATAGAGATGGTAAAACATGCACCAAACTGTTCAGAACCATTTATTACAAATCCTTTATTTGAAACAGTGATACTACCTTTCATATGCTTTTGTATAATCTCTTTAGACATATAAAGTCCTATACCTGTTCCTTGTGATTTATGTTTAGTGGTAAAGTATGGGTCAAAAACATTAGAGATAATTTTTTTACTTATGCCACCTGCATTATCATATATTTTGATAATATAGCTATGGGTTGTTTTTTCAGTAGTTATTTTTATGTACTGTTTTGCTACTTGTTGCTCTTCAAAAATATCTTTAGCATTGTTTAATATATTGATTAAAACTTGTATAAGTTCATTTGGAAAACCTAATAGCTTTTGTTCACCTTGATCAAACTCTTTTACTATAGTTATATCTTGCATAGACGAACCCAATAAATTTAAAACACTTTGTATAGCTTGAGATACATAGTAAGTTGATCTTTGTTTATCTTGTTTAAAGTAAGATCTAAAATCTTCTATAGTATTAGTTAGATACTCAGTATACTCTTCTATAGAGTCAAAAGTCTCACTTAAAGATTCTTTTGTTGAAACATCAAGCATAGTTTCTATCCTAGCATTACCAATGGCAGTTGTAATGGCAGATAAAGGTTGTCTCCATTGGTGAGCTATATTTCCAAGCATTTCACCCATAGAAGCAAAACGTGACTGTTCGTGTAGTATTTTATCTTTTTCTCTGTTTTGCTTTGTTTCTAAGTTAACTCTATGTTCAAGAGTTGAGTTAATATCTTTAAGTTGTCTACTCTTAGTTTTTATATCTCTTTCCTGTGATGTATATATCTTTAAAAGGTCTTTATATGATGATCTTTGTGTTTTGATATATTTTATTACATTTGATATTAACAGTTGTCTTTCATCATTACAAGCTGGGTCAGGAAAATCAGTAAGTTTAACCACATCTGGGTCATCCATTATATGGGATAATTCAATTAAGGGTGAAAATATTTTATGTACTATTATCGCGATTACAATAACTAGAAAAATTATAAAAAGCATAGTTGCATATAAATAATTGTATGCTTCATCTATCTCACTATAGTAATCATCAGCACCAATATATATTTCAAATTCAAAATCTCTTCTACTAGATATTGCACCAAAATAAGTTATCTCTTTATTATAATCATATAATATATATGAAAAACTAGTATCTAAAGTTACTCTTTTATATATTTGAGTTTTTATGTTTATATATTTTATATCTTTTTGATCAAGGAATGCTATAAAAATCTCTTGAACATCTTCTGGATTACTTTGTAATAATGTGTCCATAGTCTTAGCATACAAGGCAGCTTTTTCAATATATTCACTTTGTAAATCTTTTTTATGTACCACATTTAACATAATCATAAAAAAAATATAACTTATAGTAATGAAAAATAATGAGAAAATTATAATTTTACTTTTTATAGTAAAAAGTTTTGCACTGCTGTATGGATTGCTTTTCATAAACGTATTGTATAAAAAACTAATTAAAATGCTCTAAAAAAAAGAATGAATTTTGATATGTTTATAAATTAATCAAACTAATAGACCAAAATTAACTCATATTTAGTTAAAATAATAAAAAAATTACTAAAGATTACTAAATGACTAAACTTAAAGAAGCTTATGAGCTAAGAGCAAAAAAAGTAAATAAAATTGAAAAAGTTAAAGAGCTTAAAGAGCCTAAAGAGGCTTTAGAAAAACTTCATGAATATGCAAAAAATGGTTATGATTCTATACCTAATGAAGATAAATCATATTTTTTAAAATGTTTTGGTATTTATGATAGACCTCAAACTCCAAAACAGTTTATGATCAGAGTAAGAGTACCTTATGGTTCTTTAACTAACAAACAAGCACTTAAAATTGCAGAGCTTTCAACTAAGTATGGTAAAGATTATATAGACTTAACAACAAGACAACAAGTTGAGTTAAGATACTTAGACATAGAAAATATACCAACTATTATGCAAGAGTTATCTAAGGTTGGTATCTCTATCTTTCAAACTGGTGTTGATAATTTTAGAAATATATTAAATGATCCTTTAGATGGTTTGGCATTTGATAATATTTTAGATTCAAGAGATTTGTATCGTAAAATTCAAGATATCTTTTTACATAATTTTGATTGGATAAGTGCACTTCCTAGAAAATTTAACACAGGTATAAGTGGATCTATATCAAATAGATCAAATGTTTTTGCTCAAGATTGTGGTTTTGCTCTTGCAATTAAAGATGGAGAGTATGGTTATAACCTTTACTTAGGTGGTAAGGTTGGCGTTATCTCTAGGTCTGCAAATATGTTTTTAAGAGATGAAGAGCAGGTCTTAAAAGTTTTTAATGCTCTTATAGAGCTATATAGAGAGTATGGCTTTAGAGACAATAGAAACAAAAACCGTTTACATTTTCTAATTGAGAGTGTAGGTATGGAAACTCTAAGAGAAGCACTTTGTGAAAAAGCTGGCTTTAACTTTGAAAAAGCGGGAGAAACACTTTGTAAGGCTGACTTTATAGAACCAGATATGGGAAGAGTTAAGTTAAAAGATAAAACTTACGCTATTCATGTTCCTATAGCTAGTGGTGTTTTTAGTGGAAGTGATTTAAAATCTTTGGCTAATGCATCTAAGGAATATGGAAATGGCGAGTTAAGAATAACTATAGAACAATCTATGATGCTTTTAGGTGTAAATGAATCAAAAAAAGAATCAGTACTTAGCCATGAGTTTTTTAATAAATACAAAAGTTTAGATACTCCATATTTTAACCATCTTATAGCTTGTGCTGGGACTGAGCATTGTCCATTTGGCGTTATACCAAATAAACCTGATGCTATAGATATGGCTGAGATTTTAAGTAAAGAAGTACCATTAGATAGATCTTCAAGAGTAAGAATGTATTGGAGTGCTTGTGTTAAGGGTTGTGGTATACATGGTCTTGGTGATATTGGCTTTGAGGGTTGTAAGGCAAAGGTAGATAAAAAGAGTGAGTATGGTGTTCATATATCTTTAGGTGGAAAACTTTCTAATGAATCTTGTGAGGGTCATACTGTCTTAAAAGCTATACCTATAAGATTTGCACATAAGTTTTTAATCCCACTTATGAGTGAATACAAAAGATTGAAAAATGATGGTGAAAGTTTTGAGTCTTTTAATGATAGAGTTTTATCTAAACATACTAGTGCATCTATATCTTTTACATTAAAGTTAAATGCTTACTTAAAAGAGAAAAACATAGAGGCTCATTTAGGTTTTGATCAGATAAACAATACTGGGAAGATAGAGCATTTTGAAGTTTTTGAAGCTGCTAGAAGGTTATATCATCAACTTCTTGGACATGAACCATATAGTTCTATAAGCTTTTTTGAACAACTTGGTAAGGATAAACTACAAGAACCTATAAAAACAGATGCAAGTATAGATGAAAATATTTCAGATATGTTGTTTAAAATGTTAAATCATGATAAAAATAGTAGGGCTTTGGTTTTTTCTGAGTTAGATGAGTTTTTGAGGATATACTAAAAAGAAGTCTTAATGACTTCTTTAAAATTATTTAGCTTCAGTAGATTCTGCGCCACATTTTTTAGCTTCTGATTTCTCAGCGCCACATTTTTTAGCTTCAGGCTTTTCAGCACCACATTTTTTAGCTTCAGTAGATTCTGCGCCACATTTTTTAGCTTCTGATTTCTCAGCACCACATTTTTTAGTTTCTGCTTTTGCTTCTGGAGCTTTAGTAGCACATCCACTTATACTTACTAATGCAACTAACATTGCTACTGACATTAAAATTTGTTTCATTTTAATCCTTTAAATTTTTTGTATTCGCATTGTATCTTATCAAGTTTAAAATTAACTATATATAACTTAGTTAGATCTATAATTTTTTAACTTTGTGTATTAAATACTAACTGATTCATACTATTATTCAAAAGTGTGTAAGGTCATATACTAACTTTTAAAAACAATCTTAGATTAACTAGCACTAAGATATAATCGCAAAATTTTATATATAAAGAGTTTTATGCAAATTGATATAATTTTAGAGCTAATCGGTTTAGGTGCATTAACAGGCCTTCTTTCTGGCTTTTTTGGTATTGGTGGTGGAACGATACTTGTTCCTATGCTTTTAGCTTTTGGTTTTGAGATGAAAAGTGCTGTTGGTATCTCTGTTATACAGATGGTTTTTAGTTCAGTTTATGGTAGTTTTTTAAATTTTAAAAAAGGTACACTAGAGCTTGAACTTGTTGCAATTATAGGTGTTGGTGGTTTTGTTGGAGCACTTGGAGCTCCTTTTATAGTTTCATCTTTAAGTGCTATGAGCTTAGAGTTAACATTTACCTCTTTTGTATTTTTTGCTCTTTTAAGAATGGGTTTTAAAACCAAAGAGAGTGGAGTTGCACTCAAGCCTAAACCATTTGTATTATTTAGCATAGGAGTGATTCTTGGAGCTTTTGCTATCTCTATTGGGGTAGGTGGGTCTATTTTACTTGTACCTATATTGGTAGGATTTTTAGGGGTAAACTTAAAAAAAGCTGTTTCAGCTGGTTTGTTTTTTGTAGTGTTTTCCTCTATTTCTGGATTTATAGCTCTTAGTTTAGGTGGTGGCCTTGATTATAAAAGTGGTGTTGTTATAGGTATAGCTTCTTTACTTGGTGTTTATGGTGGCATACACCTAAAAGATAAAACTTCAGAAGTTTTACAAAAAAAGCTTTTAATGGCTTTTTATATTAGCGTTTTAGCATATTTAATTTATAGGATTTATGGTGAGTATTAAAAAAGATAAAATAGTAATAAAAGGTGCAAATGAGCACAATCTAAAAAATCTCTCTTTGGAGATACCAAAAAACTCTTTGGTTGTTTGTACTGGTTTAAGTGGAAGTGGTAAATCAACATTAGCTTTTGATACCTTGTACGCTGAGGGTCAAAGACGCTATATGGAGTCTTTATCCTCTTATGCTAGACAGTTTTTAGATAGAGTTGGAAAACCTGATGTTGAGAAGATAGAGGGACTTACTCCTGCTATTGCTATTGATCAAAAGACTACATCTAAAAATCCTCGCTCAACCGTTGGAACTATAACAGAGATATATGATTATTTTAGACTTTTATATGCACGTATTGGTGTGCAACATTGTCATAAATGTGGTAAACAAATCTCTAAGATGAGTGCAGAAGATATTATAAACCAAGTTAAAAAACTTCCTATGGGTTCTAAGGTTGTTATCTTAGCACCTTTAATAAGAGAAAAAAAAGGTAGTTTTGCAGATTTGATAGAGTCTTTAGTTCATAAGGGTTTTGTAAGAGCTATGGTTGATGGTGTTATGGTTAGACTAGATGAAGAGATAGAACTTAGTAAAACTAAAAAACATACTATTAAAGCAGTAATAGATCGTATAGTTATTAAAGAGGATAATATAGATCGTATAGCTTCAGATGTTGAGAAAGCTTTAAAAGAGAGTTATGGTGAGGTTGAACTAGATATCATAAATCATGAAGAGATGGGTACAGATGCACATATACATTACTCAGAGCATAGTGCTTGTTTTGATTGTAAGATATCTTTTGAACCACTTGAACCACTTAGTTTCTCTTTTAACTCACCAAAGGGTGCTTGTAGTGAGTGTGATGGTTTAGGTTTAAGATATGCTATAGATACAGATAAAATTATAGATAGAGACCTACCTATAGAAAAGGGTGCAGTAAAGATAATATATGGTTTCAATAAAGGTTACTACTTTACATTTTTAAAAGGTTTTTGTGAAGGTTTAGATATAGATATAACAGTTCCATATAGTGAACTAGCTACACACCAACAAAAGGCAATTTTAAATGGTAGTGTTCAAGAGGTTACTTTTCTTTGGAAAAACCACCCTATAAAAAGACAATGGCCTGGTATAGTAAAAATAGCTTACGATATGTTTAAAGATGAAAAAGAGCTTGGTGACTATATGAGTGAAAAGATTTGTAGTGTTTGTAACTCAAATAGATTAAGATTAGAATCTTTAGCTGTTGATGTAGCTGGTAAAAAGATAAGTGAACTTATAACTTTACCTATAGAGAAAACATATGAATGGTTTGCAGATGAAAAAACTTTTGCAAACTTATCTTCTCAGCATATACAAATAGCAACTCCTATTTTAAATGAGATAAAAGAGAGACTTTTCTTTTTATATGATGTTGGGCTTGGTTATATAACTCTTTCAAGAGATGCAAGAACTATTAGTGGTGGTGAAGCACAAAGAATTAGAATCGCTTCACAAATAGGTTCAGGTTTAACAGGTGTACTTTATGTTTTAGATGAACCTAGTATTGGTTTACATGAAAGAGATACTCTTAAACTTATAAGAACACTTAGGTCATTGCAAGAGAAGGGTAACTCTGTTATAGTTGTTGAGCATGATAAAGAAACTATTGAAAATGCTGATTATATTATAGATATAGGTCCTGGTGCTGGTAAATATGGGGGAGAGATTGTGTTTAATGGTACTTTAAAAGAGATGCAAAAATCTAACACTTTAACTGCTCAGTATCTAAGTGGTAAAAAAAAGATAGAGTACTTTTATAGAAGAGAGCAAGAACACTATATAGATATAAAAAATGTTTCATTAAACAATATAGAAAAACTAGATGCTAAGATACCTCTAAACAACTTCGTATGTGTAACAGGTGTAAGTGGTAGTGGAAAAAGCTCTTTAATCCTTCAGACACTACTTCCAGCAGCTAGAGAGATACTTAACCATGCTAGAAAGATAAACAAGGTAGCTGGTGTTGAGATAAATGGTTTACAAATGCTAGATAAAGTAATATATCTTGATCAAAGTCCAATAGGTAGAACACCAAGATCTAACCCAGCAACATATACAGGTGTTATGGATGAGATAAGAAATCTTTTTGCAAAAACTAAAGAGTCTCAAATACGTGGTTATACTACATCACGCTACTCATTTAATGTAAAAGGTGGTAGATGTGAGAAGTGTCAAGGGGAGGGTGAGATAAAGATTGAGATGCATTTTTTACCAGATATCTTAGTTAAGTGTGATTCTTGTCATGGAACAAGGTACAACTCACAAACCTTAGAAGTTCTATATAAGGGTAAAAGTATATCTGATGTTTTAAATATGTCAGTAGGAGAAGCACTAAAGTTTTTTGAAGCTATACCTAAAATAAAAATAAAACTTAAAACACTTCATGATGTTGGACTTGACTATATAACTCTTGGTCAAAATGCAGTTACTCTTTCTGGTGGTGAGGCTCAACGTATAAAATTATCTAAAGAGTTGAGTAGAAAAGATACAGGAAAAACGCTTTATATTTTAGATGAGCCAACTACGGGTTTACATTTTGCTGATGTTGATAGACTTACAAAGGTTTTACACGATTTTGTGGAACTTGGAAACTCGGTTTTAGTTATAGAACATAACTTAGATATGGTTAAAAATGCTGACTATATTATAGATATGGGACCTGAGGGTGGAAGTGGTGGTGGAGATATCATTGCTACAGGAACTCCAGAAGAGATGGCTTTAAACTATAAAACTACAAAATCGTACACGGGTGAGTACTTAGAAAAAGAGTTAGCTTTACATAAAAAGGAGATATAGATGGTTTTAGTTACTGGTGGTGCAGGGTATATAGGTTCACATACAATTATAGCTTTAGATGAAGCTGGGTATGACTTTGTTGTTTTTGATAATTTTTGTAACTCAAGTAAAGAGAGTATAACAAGAGTTGAAAATATCATAGATAAAAAGATTAAAGTTATAGAGGGCGATATAAGAGATGCTAAAGCACTTCAAAGTGTTTTTGATACTTACAAAATTGACTCAGTTATACATTTTGCTGGACTTAAAGCTGTTGGTGAATCTGTTGAAAAACCTTTAAAATATTATGATTATAATGTAAACGGTACAGTAGTTTTATGTGATGCAATGTCTAAAAATGGTGTAAAAAAGATTGTGTTTAGTTCATCTGCTACTGTTTATGGTGACCCTGCAACTACACCTATAACTGAAGACTTCCCTCTTAGTGCAACTAATCCTTATGGTAGAAGTAAACTGATGATTGAGGAAATTTTAAGAGATATATATGTTTCTGATAACTCTTGGAAAGTTGTTCTTTTAAGATACTTTAACCCTGTCGGTGCTCATGAGAGTGGAACTATAGGTGAAGATCCAAATGGTATTCCAAATAACTTAATGCCTTTTATAGCACAAACTGCTGTTGGTAAAAGAGATGTTCTAAGTGTTTTTGGTGATGATTATGATACTAAAGATGGTTCAGGTGTTAGAGACTATATACATGTTGTAGATTTAGCTGATGGACATGTAAAAGCTTTAAATAAAATAGATGGCTTTGATGAGGTGATGAGTATAAACCTTGGAACAGGAAATGGTTACTCTGTTATAGAGATGGTAAAAGCTTTTGAGAGAGCAAGTGGTAAAAAAGTTCCTTATAAAACAGCACCAAGACGCTCAGGAGACATAGCAACATGTTTTGCAGATCCTAGTTACGCTAAAGATATTTTAGGATGGGTAGCTACTAAGGGTGTTGATCAGATGTGTGAAGACTCTTGGAGATGGCAGTCAAATAATCCTAATGGATATGCTAAATCTTAAAGTTTTTTTAAATAAGACAAATTAACTCTTATTTAGGTTTAACTTACAGAATAAAGTTGTACAATCCTTTTCATAAAATAAATTTAGGAGAATTAATATGCCAAAAGTTAACAAATACGTTGATATTGACACTGTAGAAAGAGAAGCAAAAAAGGATTTAATCGACCGTCACTCACCATTCATTACTGTTGAAGGTGAAGCAAAAGTTGGTGAGATGTTAGCTGTAAATGTAAAAATGGGTCAAGAGTACACTCACCCAGATGATTTTGATCACTTCATAGAGTCTATTACTCTTTTTAATGGTGAAACTAAACTAGCATCTGCATCTTTTGTACCAGGTACATTAGGAAACGAAAAATCTCACGCACAGATTACTTTTAACATCCGTCCAATGGGTAAAAAACTTAACTTAGTTGCACACGGTTACTGTACAAAGCACGGCATCTGGGAATCAACTCCAGTTGTTGTTGAGGTTGCTCAGTAGTTTTTAAGTCCTATTATAGGGCTTAATTGCATCTTTCTATAACAATATAAACCATCTTTAATATCACTTAAAATAATTTCTTACACTCTTGTCTATATAAAAACTACTAGAACTATGTAATATTTGAAAATAATATTAAATTAATTATATTTCATCCTATGTTAACGACAAAAAAGACATAATTACTTACTTGCATATATCTAGAAATTTATATGTTAACAACACAATTAGTAAAAACTATAAAACAAAAATTTGACTTAATTATAGAATCATTGTTTAAAAGTCTATAAAGCTTTTAACAAGAGCACACAAGATGGAAGAGATATGAAGTATTACTCTGATTTACTTGACCAAGCTATCTGCTCGATGATTGATGTTCAAGAAGACCAAGATATAGATTCACTCTTTAGTTGTGGTAAAACAACAGCTCTAAACACAACAATAGAAGGTTTAGATGACTTTGAACTGATTAGTTTTTTAGTGATTCAGGATATTGATTAATGCTTTATGAATATCCAAAGAAAACAAAGTTTTCAAAGATGGTTGCTAAAAAAAGATATTTGAACATGCAAATGCTTCAACTGCATTAAAAGAGAAGTTTAAAACACAAATAGAAAAGATTACTTGGGAATATAAACTTGCTCCAGAAACACTCAATCTTAGCTCTTCAGATACAGTCCCTGAAATTCAAGTGTTTAACATTAAAGCTAAGAGTTTTGATATACAAGAAGAGTTACTTAGAACTATAGATAAGGTTATACCTTTTCCCATCATCTTTCAACTATGTTATCAAGACAAAATCAAAGTAAAAGCAGCCTATAAACGACCAAGTGATACTGGAACTAACAAGTGGGTTATTGAAGCATATTTTGAAACAGAGTGGCTTGATATAGATACACCAAAAGAACCACTACCTGTAGCTCTAAATCTGACAAAACTTTATGAGCAGATGTTGCAAACACTCATGCCCAAAATCATTAAACAAGCAATAGATGTATCTTTAAAAGATCAAGTCTCTCACCTACAAGTATATAAAGCCAAAGAGAAAGAGTATGAAAAGTTAAAAGCTAAAAGAGATAAAGAGAAACAATTTAACCGTAAAGCAGAACTCAATAAACAACT
>WFNF01000086.1 GCA_015488775.1 Helicobacteraceae bacterium | reverse complement strand
TTTAAAAACTCAGATGTCTTCTTTATAATGTCTATAATTTTTTTTAGTTATCATAACAAGCTACTTTTTTCATATTATATACTTTTTTAGTTTAGTTTTAATCCCCATTTTATGGGCTTTTTTGGCTTAAGGAAATGGCATTGGGCTAAAGCCTCACTTCCAAAGAGATAGAAGAACGGCAGTGGAGGTACCCTTTAGATATCAGCAATATTATCAAGACATAAGTATGTCACACATACATTTTTGAATAGAACTTATCTCATCACTATTTAATTTAGACAACTTCTCTTTTATTCTTATTTTACTTAATGCTCTTACTTCATACACACAAGCATCACTACTCTTTTCTAGTTTATCTCTTGCACTTATATGAAATCTATAAGGCATGGTATTTAGTTCTATGACAGTTGAAAGAGGTATAACTATAACAGTATCTAAGATATCATTATCATCTTCGCAAGAGATAATAATAGCAGGTCTAAGTTTACCCATCTCAGCACCTTTAGTTGGATTAAAGTTAACTAAACAGATATCTCCTCTACATAATTCCATCAGATATAGTCCCATCTTTTATAATATCTTTTCTTGATGCTTTAAGTACTTTTTTTAAGAGTTCTTTTTTTCTTTTTTTTTGTAACTCTAAGATAAACTTTTCAAACTCTTTTTTAAAAATTTTAGGTACAAAGTATCCTATCTCCTCTTTTTTTCTACCATTAACAATAGTAGCTACATCATCTATATCAAAAAAATTAGAGGTGTTTCGTAAACTTGTAAGTGTCATATTAATCATACATATCCTTTTAACATTTTAATATCTCATAATTATACTACATTTATATAACTTTGTTAATAAGAAAGTTTGGGAATACATAAGCTAAGCTTAGGAACTAGAGAAATCTACACACAAACATTTTTCCTCAAAAACAATCAAAAATATCTAAATGCTTTTAAATGAAATTTAATATATATGTGATACTATTAACATTATTTTATTTAAGGTGTTATATTGGAATTTTACTTAAGTTTGGGTGTGATCATTGTTACTGCTGTTTTAGTTCCTTTTTTGTTTCATCTCTCATCAAAACTAAACTCTAACAAGTCTAAAACACAGAACATTCAAAATGTTTATGAGTGTGGTATAAGTACCCCTATAAAAGACTCTGATGAAACTTTTAATGTTAAGTACTACCTTGTAGCTATTATCTTTGTGCTTTTTGATGTTGAGGTTCTTTTTATGTTCCCATGGGGTGTAAATGTTCGTACTCTTTCTTGGTTTGGCATAGCTGAGATGTTCACCTTTATGGGGATTTTAGTTGCTGGGCTTATATATATCTACAACACTAAGGCTTTAAAATGGGGTTAGATTCACCAACTTTTGGAAATGAAGTTATAACGACTAAGTTAGATGAAGCGGTAAATTGGGCAAGGGAATCTTCTTTATGGCCTATGGTTTTTGGTACTGCTTGTTGCGCTATAGAGTTTATGAGTGTAGCCTCATCTAAGTATGATATCTCAAGGTTTGGTGCAGAGGTTGTTAGGTTTTCCCCTAGACAAAGCGATTTGATGATAGTTGCTGGAACCATCACCTACAAACAAGCACCAATTTTAAAACAGATTTATGATCAAATGAGTGAACCTAAATGGGTTATATCTATGGGGGCATGTGCTAGTAGTGGCGGTTTTTATGATAACTACACAACTATGCAGGGTATAGATGAGATTATACCTGTTGATGTTTATGTTGCTGGTTGCCCACCTAGACCAGAAGCTCTTTTAGATGCACTTTTGAGCATACAACAAGAGTTACGCTCAAAAGCTTACGATCCAAATAGACATAAAAATTTTAAGGGTCTTCTTGATGTTTAAACACTTTTTAGAGTTTTTTCCAACTACTAAACAAAAAAACAACACTTTTATCTTGGAGATAGATTACAAAAAGATAGATGCTTTTATGTGCAATCTTTACGGTTTTGAGATTTTACTAGATATAAGCGCGGTTGATTATGAGAGTGATGGTTTAAAAATTGTATATATATTTAGACACACAAACCTCATCAATACTCTTGTTTTAAGTAGCTTTTTACCACATAAAAGAGTTAACTCTATAGAGTCCAAGTTTAAAATGGCATCTTGGTTAGAAAGAGAAGTGTTTGATCAGTATGGTATTATATTTTTAGGTCATTCTAATCTTAAAAGAGTTCTAAATCACCACCAATTTGTTGGTCATCCACTTTTAAAATCTTACAATATAACAGATGGACAGATTTGTACTAAAAGTGACTCTTTAGAGGATGAGATAAACAAAGAGGTTAAAAAAACTTCATTTAGCAAAGATGAGTTGATGTTTTTAAATCTTGGTCCATCACATCCTGCTTCACATGGAACTATAAGAACATTAGTTGCACTTGATGGGGAAGATATAGTAGCTGCTGTAAGTGAGATAGGCTACCTTCATAGAGGCTTTGAAAAATCTTGTGAAAACCACACTTACTCTGCTATTATCCCATACACAGACAGACTAAACTACTGCTCATCTATGATGAACAATATAGCTTATGTAAAAACTATAGAGGAGATGTTAGATATAAAGATAACTCCAAGGGCTATGAAGATAAGAGTTATGCTTATGGAGCTATCTCGCATAATGGATCATCTTGTTTGTTTAGCTGCTTTACTTGTAGATATGGGTGCACTTACAAACTACTGGTACTTGTATAATCCAAGAGAAGCTATATATGACTTTTTATCTAAATTGACAGGTTCAAGGCTAACTGTAAGTTTTATGAGAGTTGGTGGAATGAGTAATGATTTGCATGAAACTTGGTTAGAGGATTTACAAGAGGCATTAAAACAAGTACAAGAGGGGACTGAAACTACACTCTCACTTATAAAAGATAATAAAATATTTTCAGATAGAACTATAGATATAGGTGTAGTAAGTAAAGATGATGCTTTAAATATGGGGCTTAGTGGTGTAAATCTAAGAGCTTGTGGCGTTGCACACGATATAAGAAAAGACAGCCCATACTACGGTTATGATGAACTAGATTTTGATATAGTTGTTGGGGAGCATGGGGATGTTTACGATAGAGTTATGGCTAGATTTATGGAGATAGATGAGTCTATAAAAATCATAAACCAAGTAAAAGAGAACCTACCTGATGGAGATGTAAATATAATTAATCATAAAGTAGTTTTACCACCAAAACAAAATGTTTACAACACCATAGAGGGTGTGATGAACCACTTTAAACTAACCTTTGATGGGATACAAGTACCAAAAGGTGAGTATTATAGTTCTATAGAGGCTGTAAATGGTGAGCTTGGTTTTTATGTTGTAAGTGATGGAAGCGGTACACCATATAAACTAAAAGTTAAAGCACCCTCTTTTACAAATATGTCCGCTTACCCTAAGATGATTATAGGACACCAAATAGCTGACGCTGTTTTAACCTTAGGATCTTTAAATATAATAGCTGGGGAGATGGATAGATGAGTGGTTACACCTTTAGCGCAGAAAATCTAAAAGAGATAGATAAACTTCTAAAAAGATACCCATCTAAAGAGGCTTTAACACTACCTATACTTTGGATGGTACAAAACGACTTAGGTTACTTAAGCAACATAGCACTAAGAGAGGCTAGTAAAATTTTAGATATGCCAACATCGCACTTTTACTCTGTTGCCTCTTTTTATACTATGTTTAAGTTTAAAAAAAGTGAAAAGGTTTTTGTTGAGCTTTGTAAATCTTTATCTTGTGAGCTCAATAATTCAGATGAGTTGTATGAGTACCTAAAAACTAGAGATGATATAGAGCTTGTAAGAGTTGAGTGTTTAGGCTCATGTGGAAGCTCACCAATGTGCGCTATAAATGGAAAGTATCATGAAAATCTAAATATAAAAAAGTTAGATACTATCTTAGGAGACAAAGATGCTCTTTAAAAATGTTTCTGCAAGGTTTGAGATAGAAAACTCAAACAGTATAGATGTTATCTTGGAGCATAATGGCTATGAGATGGTAAAAAAACTTCAAGAGTTTACACCAGAGCAAATCATACAAGAGGTTGAGAAAAGTGGACTTAGAGGAAAAGGTGGTGGTGGAGCATTAGCAGGTGCAAAGTGGCGTTTACTTGAAAAAGCAAAGGGTAAAAAGTATATAGTTATAAACGCTGATGAGAGTGAACCTGGAACTTTTAAAGATAGATCAATCATAGAAAAAGATCCCCATCTTCTTATAGAGGGGATAATTTTAACAGCCTACGCACTTAACTCAAATGATGCTTTTATCTACATAAGGGGTGAGTACCAAGAGCAAGCAAAAATCTTACAAAAAGCTATAGATGAAGCTTACGAAAAAGGTTTTTTAGGTGATGAAACTATACACAAATATAACATCCATCTTACTTTACACAGAGGTGCTGGTGCTTATATATGTGGTGAAAAATCTGCACTTTTAGAGTCACTAGAGGGTAAAAGGGGTCATCCTCGTCTTAAACCACACACACCAAGCCCTGAGTACTTTTTTAATAACCCTACTCTTGTAAATAATGTTGAAACTATAGCCACTATCCCAAGCATCATAAAAAACGGTTCATCTTTTTATAAAAACTTAGGGGTTGAGCCATCTTGTGGAAGTATGCTTTTTGGAGTAAGCGGGCATGTAAACAAACCAGGCATATATGAGTGTGAGTTTGGTGTAAGTATGTTAGATTACATAAACACTCTTGGTGGTGGTGTAAAAGGTGAGAGCATAAAAGCAGTTATAACTGGTGGAGTTTCAACTGGTGTTATACCATTTGAGATAGTAAAAGATATAAAACTTACTTATGAGGATTTAAGAAAAGCTGGAAGTTCACTTGGAACTGGTGGAATGATAGTTATGAATGAGAGTACTTGTATGGTAAAAGCACTTAAAAACATACTCTCTTTTTACCATGATGAATCTTGTGGTCAGTGTACACCTTGTAGAGAGGGAACTTTTTGGGTTGATGCTACACTAGATAAATTTTTAGATGGTAGTGCGACTTTAGAAGATATAGAGATACTAAAATCAAACTCAAAGATTATGAATGGAAAGACTGTTTGTGTTTTTGCACCATCAGTTAGCACTGTTATAGATAGCTTTTTAAAATATTTTCAAGATGAGTTTATAGCTAAAATCAAGGTGGATGTGTAGATGGTAACTATATATGTAAACAACAAACCAATCATCTGTAAAGATAAAGAGTTACTGATCAAGGTACTAAAAGAGAATGACATCTTTATACCCCACTTTTGTTACCATGAGTCTTTGGGTGCAGATGGCAACTGTAGAATGTGTTTAGTTGAGATAGAGGGGAGTAAAAGACCACAAATAGCTTGTGATACCTTTGTTTATGATGGTTTAAGAGTTCATACTAAAAGTGAATCTATACTTGAGACAAATAAAGATATCTTAGAATTAGAGCTTTTAAGTCACCCTGTTGATTGTCCAACTTGTGATCAAGCGGGTGAGTGTAGTTTACAAAACTACTATATGGAGTATGGGCTTTATGACTCTAGAGTAAGTGTAGCTAAAAACAAAAAAGATAAAGCCTTAGATTTAGGCTCAAACATTATGTTAGATCAAGAGAGATGTGTTCTTTGTATGAGATGTGTAAGGTTTTGCTCAGATATAACTAAAACAGATGAACTTGTTGTTATGGGTAGAGGAAACGACTCATACATTACAACTACGCCATTTATGAGACTAAGCAATCCTTACGCTATGAATGTTATAGATCTTTGCCCTGTGGGTGCTTTAACATCTAAAGATTTTAGGTTTAAACAAAGGGTTTGGTTTTTAGACTCAACACAAAGTATCTGCCACGCTTGTTCTAAAAACTGTTCTATCTTTATAGATCATAATGCACAAAAAAACCAAAATGACCATGTTCATAGGTTTAGACCAAGAGTTAACACTATGGTAAATGGACATTTTATATGTGATGAGGGGAGACTCTCTTATAAAAAAGCAAATGAAACTAGAAAAAATGACTTTATAATGAAAAGTCGAATAAGCACTTATGAGAGTATCTTAAAACATACAAAAAAACTTCTTCAAAGTGAAAATGCTATAGCTTTAGTTAGCGCATCTTTAAGCGTTGAGCAGATGCTTTTAGTTAAAGAGCTAAGTGAGATGTATCTTTTTGATGTTTATTATGATTATAAAGAGGATGAGAAGTTTGGCGATGATTTTTTAAAAAGTTCTATAAAAGAGTCAAACCTATACACAGCTAAACTTTTAGATTTTAAGTTGGTTGACAAACCTTACGAGGAGTCTTTAATCTCAAAATCTCTTATCTTAAACTTTAACTCAGAGTTTATCTCTAAACCACGTCCAATTGAGATGATAGAGTTTTTAACACATGAGGGTAAGTTTGAGCGAAGCTCATCCATCTTTACTTATGAGTATTTTCATAACGATATGGGCTTACTTATAAACTCAGATGGAGTTATCTCCTCTTATAAAAAATCATCTAAGGTAAAAAGTGAAAAATTTACACTTCTAAAGATACTAAATGATCTTTTAGATGAATCATACACAAATGAGAGTATTTATGAGAAGTATAAAGAGCTATTTTTTAAAAACATACCCTACTCTAAGATTATGAAACAATCTCAAAGGCTTGGATTATGAGTATATTTTTAACACTTATACCCTTTGTTTTAGCCCTACTTTTCTCTTTAGCAATAGTTCCTGTTCTTGTTTGGATGGAGAGACGAATTGCTGGACTAATTCAGGACAGACTAGGACCAAATAGATGTAATGTCGGTGGGATTAGACTTGGTGGACTTATACAAAGTATTGCAGATGTTGTAAAACTTTTTTTTAAAGAGGAGATACACCCACACTTTATCAAAAACAGATTTTACTACCTTGTTGCTCCATCACTTAGTTTTATAGCTGCTTTTTTATCTTTTATGGTTATCCCTTTTGGGGACAACTACAACTATGATGGTTTAAACTTTACCCTTCAAGCTTTAGATGTAGATTTAGGGATATTGTGGTTTTTAGGTTTTGCAGGACTTGGTGTATATGGGATTATCTTGGCTGGTTGGGCTAGTTCTAGCAAGTTTGGGATACTTGGCTCACTAAGAGCAGCTTCTCAAGTTATCTCTTATGAGGTTGCGATGTCTTTAGCAATACTAAGTTTTGTTATAAGTTATGGAAGCATTGATTTTAGAGTTATGGTTCAAGCTCAAAGTGAAACTTTTTTATGGGTTTTACCATCTTGGGGTGTTGTTATGCAACCAGTAGCTACACTAATTCTTATAGTAACTGCTTTTGCAGAGACAAACAGAGCTCCTTTTGACGCTGCTGAGGGTGAAAGTGAGATAGTTGCTGGTTATCATACAGAGTATGGAGCTATGAAGTTTGGTCTGTTTTTTGTAGCTGAATATATGGCTATGGCAGCTTCAAGTGCTTTAATGGTAACTATACTTTTTGGTGGTTATAACCTTCCTTACATAGACTCAAAGTTTATGGGTGAGCATTTAGCATTTATGGCTATGTTTTTTGTACTAATGAGTTCATTTTTTACATTTGTACTTATAAGGTGGATTAAAAAGAACAACACCTACTCTAGTGTAAGCAAAAAAGAGAGTAAAATCTATTATGTTTTACTTTTAGGTTTTTTAGGTTTTATAGCTCTTGGTTTTACTTATCTAGTTGTTTTTCAACTTTCAAGTTTAGCTATAGCACTTATGCAAGTGATGACATTTTTACTTAAATTTATAGCTATATTGTTCTTTTTTATCTGGGTTAGATGGACCTTTCCACGCTTTCGTTATGATCAAACTCAAAAACTTGGGTGGAACTTACTTCTACCACTAAGTATAGCAAATGTTTTAGTAACTGCAATTGTTGTAGTGGGGGCAAACTAATGGGAATCAAAACAGTACAAAGACCACAAAAATCTTTAAAACATTCACTTTATATATCTGCACTTTATGGTGGACTAAAAACAACTATAAAAAAGTTTACACAAAATATCTCAGATATAGATTCTATTCCAACTATAAACTACCCTGAGCAACAACCATCAGATATAACAAGCAGATACAGAGGTGTTCATAGACTAACTAAAAGAGCAGATGACACCATCTCTTGTGTTGCTTGCTTTATGTGTGCGACTGCTTGTCCATCTAAGTGTATCTTTATAGAAGCAACGCAGCGAACAGATGGGGTTGATGAGAAGATGCCTAGAACTTTTACTATAGATATGCTTGAGTGTGTGTTTTGTGGGTATTGTGTTGAGGCTTGTCCTTGTGACGCAATAAGGATGGATTCTGGTATATTTACACTTATAGCTAAACAAAGGGAAGATTTTTTGTATGATAAAGAGAAACTTTTAAGCATAAAAGGTGCTTTTGGAAATGAGGTGAGTAATGCTAAGTAATATGATATTTATAATTTTAGCTACAAATCTACTGATCAGTTCTTTTGTGATGATATCTACAAAGAGGGTTATAGACTCAGCTCTTAGTATGTTAATTGCACTTCTTTCAATCGCTGGCATATATGCTACATTACAAAGTTCATTTATGTTTATAACACAAATCATAATCTACGCTGGAGCAATTTTATCTTTAGTGATTTTTATAATTATGTTTTTAAATATAAAAGATAAAAACCTACCACACGAACCACATAAAACAAGAGATATGATACTAACTTCATTAGTAGTTTTTCCAATAACAGCAGTTTTAATCTACTTTATCAAACTTAGTGATTTTAGCAACTTAAACGAAAAAACCACCTCTTCTATTGGTAAAGTTGGTTTAGAGCTATACCAAAACTATGTTTTACCATTTGAGCTTATAAGTATATTACTTCTTATCTCACTTGTTGGTTCAATAACTCTAGCAAGAAAGGAAAAAGATGTTTAAGAACTATCTTATATTGTCAATTTTACTTTTTAGTTTAGGTCTTATAGGTGCAGTAAGTAGAAGAAACATCATCATCATATATATGTCAATAGAGCTTATGTTAAATGCCGTTTCTATAATGCTTGTATCTTATTCATCTTTTTACAATACAAATACAGGTGTTGTTTTAAGCATTATGGTAACTGCCATAGCTGCTGCTGAAGCTGCTTTGTTTATGGCACTGTTTGTAACATTATATAGAAAGAAAAAATCTTTAGATACCTCTTTGTTTAACTCTTTAAAGGATACTAATGCTACAAAGTAACCTTCTGTTTTATATACTTTTTTGGCCACTTTTAAGTGCTATTATACTTAGTGTTTTAAATCTCTTTATAAAAAAAGAGTTAAGATCACAAATATTGTTTGATTTTTTAAGTGTTGCAGGGGTTAGTTTTAGTGCCGTAATATCGCTTTATCTTGCTTATCAAAACTATGTTTTTAGTTTCGATTTTGGCTACAATATCTACACTTTTTTAGACTTAGAATCTTTAAAAATAGATTTTGCTCTTAAAGCAGATGCACTAAGTTTAATGATGCTTAGTTTTGTAAATCCTGTTGGAACTGCTATCTTTTTTTACGCCTTGGCTTATATGAGAGATGATAGATCCTCAGCTAGATTTTTTATATATTTTAATCTATTTATCTTTTTTATGAATCTTCTTGTTTTAGGAGCTAACCCGTTTATAATGTTTTTAGGTTGGGAGGGTGTTGGTATTATGTCTTACCTTCTTATTGGCTTTTATTATGATGATTTCTCAAACATCAAAGCAGCAAATAAAGCTTTTATACTAAACCGTATAGGGGATTTTGGCTTTTTAAGTGGTATATTTTTACTTGCTGTTTTTATAGGGGTGGATGGTTATAGTTTTGAAGCACTAAGTGAGTCTTACTACAAGATAGAGCCTTTTTATCTTAACCTTATAGCTATACTTCTTTTTGTTGGAGCTATGGGAAAATCTGCACAGATACCACTTTATGTTTGGTTGCCTGATGCTATGGCTGGTCCAACTCCAGTTTCAGCCTTAATACATGCAGCAACCATGGTAACTGCTGGTGTTTATATGGTAGCTAGGTTTTCAGATCTTTTCTCAATGGTTGAGGAGGTTGGAGTATTTATAGCATATATTGGAGCTTTTTCTGCTCTTTTAGCTGCTCTAATAGCTACAAAAACTTACGATATAAAAAAGATTTTAGCCTACTCAACTATGTCACAACTAGGCTATATGTTTATGGCTGAGGGTCTTGGTAACTACTCTTATGCACTTTTTCATGTTTTTACTCATTCGTTTTTTAAAGCTACACTTTTTATGGGTGCTGGTGCTATTATTTTAGCTCTACATCATGAGCAAGATATAAGAAAGATGGGTAATTTAAAAGATAAAATGCCTGCTCTTTTTTATATGATGCTTGTAGCAGCACTAAGTATTAGTGCTATTTTTCCATTTTCTGGTTTTTTCTCAAAAGATGCAATTATGCTTCATCTTTTTAGTTCAGGTCACTACCTCATCTATTTTATAGCACTTTTCACCTCGTTTTTAACAGCTTTTTATATGTTTAGATTTATATTTTATATCTTCTTTTCACACAAGAGAGATATTGAGGTAAAAGCAACATCAAAACTTATGCTTATACCTATAGGTGTTTTAAGTTTTTTTACCATCATAGTTGGTTTTTTAAACACTCCAGAGCTTTTAGGTGGGGATGAAAGATTTTCATTATGGTTATCTTTGTTTGATCAGAGATATTTTGTTTCACATCTAGTTGAGATAAGTTTAATAGTTATAAATACTGTTTTTATTCTCTTAGCAATCTTTTTAGCTTATCTTAGATTTTACAAACTTATAAGACTAGAAGATGAAGCAAGTACACTCTCAAAACTACTGAGTAACGCTTTTTATGTAGATAAAATATATAACAATCTTTTTACTAAACCTCTTCATAAACTCTCATGCTTTGCAGATGAAAAATGTGACATAGGTTTTATAGATAAACTTATAAACTCTCTAGCATTTGGCTACATAAAAATATCAAAAAAGTTTAGCGTAACTCAAAACGGCTCACTAAATCTATATATGTTGGTAAGTTTAGGTGGAGTAAGTTTAATGATGATATATATATTGGTGGTGTTGTTATGATTTTAAGTGTTATGATTTTTACACCCTTTTTAGCAGGTGTTTTTCTTTATCTTTTTAGAGCTAAAATAAACTTTGTAAAAGCATCTGTTTTACTTGTTCAAGTTTTTATAGCAAGTTTAGCCATAGATGTTTATATGGGTTTTGAGCCAAGTGCGATCTTGCAGTTTGAATCAAACATACCATGGATTCCTTTTTATGGCATAAACTACCATATAGGTCTTGATGGTGTCTCTTTGTCACTTTTTATGATGGTTGCACTTATAATGCCACTTGTAAGTATTGCTCTTTACGATAGAGCTTTTGTAGGACTTTGGATAAACTCACTTATAGTTCAAAGTGGAATTATGGGTGCTTTACTTGCACAAGACTTGATGCTTTTTTATCTCTTTTGGGAAACAATGTTACTACCTATATTTTTTATGATAGGTATATATGGTTATGGTAAAAAAGAGTTTTTCTCTATGAAATTTACTATATATACCATCTTTGGTTCTTTAGCAATGTTGATCAGTATTTTATATCTAATCATAAGTTTTAAAGTGCAACATGGTTTTTATACCTTCGATATTGTCTCTTTAAAAGATACTATACTAACGCACCAAGAGCAGATATTTATCTTTTTAGGATTTGCTCTTGCTTTTGGTATTAAAATCCCTATATTTCCTTTTCACACTTGGCTCGCAGATACTTACAAATCTAGTCCAACCATAGCCATAGTTATACTATCTGCACTTATGTCTAAACTAGGTATCTATGCAATTTATAGAATACTTTTTGGAATCTTTGCATCTATAAGTTTAGAGTTAGCACACTTAGTTATAAGTTTAGGTTTAGCATCTATGCTTTACTTTGCACTTTTAGCTATAAACAGCATTGATCTTAAAAAGATTTTTGCCTATTCTAGCGCTTCACATCTATCTTTAATCCTTGTTGGTCTGTTTATACACAATAGCACCTCACTTTTGGGTGTATCACTATTTATAGCTTCACACGCACTTAGCACTGCTGCTATTTTTATAATGATAGCCATATTGTATAACAGAAGAGAGAGTATCAACTTAGATTCTCTTGGTGGTATAGTTCAAAGTGCACCACTATTTTCACTATTTTTTGCTTTTTTTGCACTAAGCATAGTTGGCATCCCTTTTACAAGTGGTTTTGTAAGTGAGATTTTGATCATACTTGGAAGTTTTGAGTATTCAAGCATAGTTGGTTTTGTTGCAACAACATCTATTTTAGCGTCAATAGTATTTATACTAAACGTCATCAAAAAAACACTTTTTGGTAAAAAACAAGAAGATTTTAAAGATTTACAATCTAAAGAACTTTTATCACTAATACCCTTAGCCTTACTTATATTGGCACTTGGTATATTTCCAAACACCTTTTTATCTAAGGTTAAACCAACAGTAGATAATTATAGTAATTCATCAAAGGCTCATTATGCTAAATAACATAGAGATAGTATTACTTTTTATACTTGCCATAAGCATAAGCTTAGTTGTTTTTTCAACAAAACTATCTTTACAAAAAGCTTACAACATAAGCCTTATTACACTTAGTGCATCTTTTGTATTTTTACTTCAAGATTTAGGTGAGATATTTTCAACTTTAATTCAAAAAGATATTTTTAATTCTATGCTTATTTATGATAGTTTTTCACTTCTTTTTATATTGATTTTTTTACTATCAAGTGCATTCCTACTTCTAATCTCAAAAGAGTATATCTTTGATCACAAATACTTTAAAGTGGAGAGTCTGATTTTTATACTTTTTAGTGTTTGGGGTATGATACTTTTATCTATGTCAAATGATTTAATAGTAGCTTTCATAGCCTTAGAAATTGCAAGTATGAGTATATATGTACTAGTAGGAATCAATAAACATAAGCTAAAAAGTAGTGAAGCCTTTTTCAAGTACTTAGTACTAGGCTCATTTATGGGTGCATTTTACCTTCTAGGTTTGACACTTGTGTTTATACAAAGTGGTACAACATCTTTTATAGACTTAGCTAAGTATATATCTACACATGAAATTGAGCAATTGTATCTAGTTATAGTGGGTGGACTTTTAATAATGGCAACATTAATGTTTAAGATATCAGCTTTCCCTTTTTATGCTTGGAGTTTAGATATCTATGATGGTGCACCACTTCCAATCACATCATTAATGGCTGGAATTTTCAAAATATCTATATTTTCAGTTATTTTAAGATTATTTTTAAGTGACTACATATCTCTAAAAGATTTATACGATCCTCTAATCATCCTTGCATCTATATTTACAATGTTAGCTGGATCATTTCTAGCTATCTCCCAAGATAGTATAAAAAGAATGTTAGCAGCCTCATCAATAGTCCACAGTGGTTATCTGCTTATAGCACTAAGCTCAATCGCAACTATTGGAGATTCTGCCTCATACTCCTTAGTATTTTACCTTATAGCATACTTTCTAAGTTCCCTTGGTTCTCTTGGTGTTTTAAGTATGATTAACTCAAAAGATGATGTTACTTATGAAAGTCTAAAAGGCTTTGCTTCAACTAACCCTTTTTTAGCTCTGATGATGTCTATTTTTATGTTATCTTTAGCAGGTTTTCCATCATCAATAGGTTTTTTAGGAAAGTTTTATATCTTTAGTTCTGCCATAGAATCATCACTTACTCCCCTTGCTATACTTGGAGCTTTAACTGCTTTTATATCTATTTATTATTATTTTAAAGTAATAGCATCTATGTACTTTCACAAAAACATAAGCGTATTACTTACCTATAGTAATATTAAATCATATATTATTATTTTTATAATATCTTTCCTAGTCTTATACCTTGGTATAGGTTCAAGTTATTTTACATATCTACCAGGAACCAACGATTTAACGGAGTTTAGCAAATCCATAATAAACTCATTATGATTATGTTAAATAGTTTAAATAGTTTTTAAATGTTATTTATAGATATAAATAACATTTAATTTGATAAAAAATTACAATTTTATCACAAAAAAAGTGTTACTTTTTTTTACACTTAGAATTATAACAGAATTAGTTATTTAAAAAATATTACAAAAACAACTGCACTGAAGAACCAATTCTTGGGCTTTTTTTAGAAAAATCATATATTTATAATTCAAAATTATAATTTACATAATATAAAAAATATTTATATAAATTTTTCTTTAAGTTAAGGATTGTTAGGATTTGCCTAGACACAAACATAAGTGAAGCTAAAATTTAATTATTCACTTTACACACAAGGAGTTTATATGTCTTTTTCTCGTAGAGATGCTTTAAAATTTTCAGGTGCAGCAGCAGCTGCATTAGCAGTATCAGGTTGTGGAGCTAGCGCCGAAGCTAAGCCAAGTAAAAGTGCTGAAACAGTTGCTCCAGCAGCTCCAGCTACAAAAACGCACATGGCACCTTTGCCAGAAGCTAAAGGTAAACGTATAGTTGTAGTTGGTGGTGGGTGGTCAGGTCTATCTTTTGCTAAAGAGGTTAAAAAGCTTGCACCAAATGCTGAAGTTGTAATGGTTGAAGCAAGATTTGAATTTATGTCATGCCCACTTTCTAACCTATGGATGGTTGGTGCTATTGATTTAGAGTTTTTAACACATGATTACCTTGCAGCTGCAAGAAACAACAACTACACTTTCTTTAATGCTACAGCTTACGGTGCAGACAAGAAAAACAAAACTCTACACACAAGTAATGGTGATATCAAGTATGATTACCTTGTTTTAGCTCCAGGTATTGATTACGATTACTCTGGTTGGACAAATGGTGACTTAGTACTTGAAAGACGTCTTAGAACTGAATACCCAGCAGGTTTTAAACCAGGATCTGAGCATATTACTCTTAGAAATAAAGTTTTAGATTTTGAAGAGGGTAACTTTATCTTAACAGTTCCAGCAGGTAACTATAGATGTCTTCCAGCTCCTTATGAAAGAGCTTGTCTAATCGCTGATTATTTCAAAAGAGAGGGTATTAAAGGTAAGGTTATCTTACTTGATGAAAATGCTGGAATTACTATTAAGAAAAAAGGTTTCTCATCTGCTTTTGAAAAACTTTATGGTGACTATTTAGAGTATCATCCAAGTTCAAAAATTGAGACATTTGATTTAGATGCTAAAACTATCGAGACAGAGTTTGGTGATAAGTTTGAGTTTGCTGACGCTGCATTTTACCCACATGTAAGAGGTGCACAAATAGTTGAAGATTTAGGTCTTGCTAAAGATAGACTAAATAAACTTGAAGGAAATATTGACTTCTTTACTAATGAAGCTGTTGGTGCAGAAAATAAAGATATATTTATCATTGGTGATTCACGTCCAATGGGATTTTCAAAATCTGGTAACACTTCAAATGCGGAGGGTAAACTAGTTGCAAAAGGTGTTGCTGCTCGTGTTCTAGGTAAAGCTGCACCTAAATGGTCATCTCCACTTACTATTTGTTACTCAGCTATCTCTGTTGATCCAGTTCATGCTATTAGTGTTAATGCACAGTATGAGTTTAACAAAGAAAAAGGTGCATTTGGATTTGCTCATGCTTCAACTAATGAAGATTGGAGTGGTGCTAGTGGTCTTAAAACTGGTAAGGGTCTATTTGAGTGGGCTAAGGGTATGTATAGAGATATGTTCGCATAAGCTTTATATCTACAACAAGGGGATTTTCCCCTTATAAGTTTTTACTTAAGTATGATTCGTCTTACTTAATCAAAGACTTATTTAGGAGTACAAAATGGACAGAAGAGGATTTTTAAAAGTAGTAGGAGCTGGTGCAGCTGTTATTGCTATAAAGCCATCACTTATTAGACAAGATTTAAGAGCAGAAGATGGGCAACTTTATCGTAGTTATGAAAAAGTTCAATTAGTTGGGAAAGATAATAAACCTATAAAAGCATCAGATTTAAAAACTGAAACAAATTATGTTTTCAACTACCCTTATGTTGGAACGTCATGCATATTGCTAAACCTAAAAGAAAATGTTCAAAAAGGTGTAAAACTAAAAAGTGAAGATGGCACTGAATATATCTTCAAAGGTGGTGTTGGTAAAAATGGAAATATAGTTGCATACAATGCTATATGTCCACATCAACTTACGCATGTAAATAAAGCAGATAGTTTTATCTCATATATCCCTAAAACTAAAAAGACAATGGCATATAAAGAGGGTGGAATTATAGTTTGTGGTTCACATCTATCTGCTTATGATGTACACAATGGTGGAGCAGTTCTAGCAGGTCCAGCACCTCAACCACTGCCAAGCATTGTTTTAGAGTACGCAGATGATGACACTATATGGGCAGTTGGAGTGTTAGGTAGTGATAAGTTTCATGACTACTTTAAAAGTTTCCGTTCAGAGTTTAAAGAGCAGTTTGGTGGAAAAAGAAAAGCTAAAAAACTTACTAAAATAAGTGCACCTACCATGTTGCTTACAGAATATACACAAGAAGTTATTACTTACTAAAGGGGATAATATGGTTTTAAAAACAATCACACTTAGCGCAATACTTAGCCTATCGTTACTTGCAAATAATATACACAAAGAGCGTGTTTCAGATATGAAAGGTATGGCAGATGGTATGGCACTTATCTTAAACGGCCTACTATATGATTATAGTGACACAGCTATAGAGGGTGCAAGCATAATTAAGAAACATGCTAAAAAAATTAAAGATAAAAAAGATTTAAAAAAATATCTTCCTAAAGATACTGCCTATGCATATAAATTTGGTGAAAAATCTCTAAAAAGAATTACAGAATATTCAGATGAAGTTATAGAAGCATTTAAACATAAAGATTATAGTGCTGCTCAAGAGAGTGCAAATCTTCTACTAAGACAATGTAATTCTTGTCACTCGCGTGTTAGAGGCTGGTAAAAGCTCAAATACTTTATAAATTGCCACTTGGTAATTTATAAACTCAATTCTTAAATAACAAAGGAACTCACTATAGAAAAAAAACTATTTAGTCTAGTTTTGCTTTTGTTAATTTGGGCGATGTATGACTACTCATACAAGGGTATCATCTTACAATCAATCCATGAAAACACATCAAAAGTAAGCATTAACTTTGATCATAATGGGGCTATAGTTTTTGGTGTTTTAACTTTCATCTCTGGAACATATCTACTCTATCTATTTTTAGAACTTTTTAAAAAAAGAAAAAACAATAATGAAAAAAATTAAATGTTATAAATATGTTTGGTACACAGGGTGTATGATTTTTGGACTTCTTGGAATGAGTAATTTATTTGCTCTAGAACAATGGAATAAATATAGCGGTTGGAATGAACCAAGTAAAATTCTTGGAATCATTTTACTTACAAGTGCAATTGTAGTGTATAAATACATTGATAAAAACTGTAATCAGATTAAGACAGTAAAGTGCCTAAAATGTGGTGAAGTCTTTTTCGACACTACAGATTCAAAGTGCCCAATCTGCGATAGTAAGCTCATAGATGTTGATGTGTATTATAAGAAATAATATAAAATTTATCTCATTCCCACGTGAAACGTGGTAACTATATAGATAAGTGAAAATCTTATTAAGCTAAATCATCAGAGATTTTAATCATCTCTATATAATCTTCACTTTTTAAAGCACCACTTCCTACAAGAATACCATCTACACTTTTTAGAGATAATATATCTTTAGCGATGTTTACTTTTACACTTCCACCGTAAAGGATAGGACTTTTAATAGTTTTTTTAAGAGTTGAGTGTATAAGTTCTATATCTTCATTGCTTGGTGTTAAACCAGTTCCAATAGCCCATACAGGCTCATAAGCTACTATAAGATCATTATAATCTAAATCTATACCAACAAGTTGCGTGTCAATGTACTCTAATATAGCTTTATTGCCCTGCTCTCTTACATTTAGTGGCTCACCAACACAATAAACTATCTTAAAACCTTGCTCTTTGTAAAAATTAAACTTTGAACTTATAAGTTCTTGAGTTTCACCTAAAACATGGCGTCTCTCTGAGTGACCTATAAGTATAGTTTTAATCTCAAATTCATCAAGTTGATCTAAACCAATTTCACCTGTGAATGCTCCATTAGCAGTAGCATAAGCATTTTGAGCACCTATGGTTATAGATGTGTCAAACTTATCTAAAGAAGTTGCACTTGGAAATACTATAAGCTCACTCTTAGATGAAGAGTTTTTAACAAAATTTGTAACTTCGCTTATATATTTTTGAGTACTTGCTCTTGTATGGTTTGTTTTAAAATTAGATGCTATTATCATTAGTTCTCTTTTGTAACAAGTGGCATTACACCAGGAAGAACTTTACCCTCAAGTAACTCTAAAGAAGCTCCACCACCAGTTGAGATAAATGTCATCTCATCATCAACACCAACTCTTTGAACTAAGTCAGCAGTATCTCCACCACCAACAACTGTTGTAGCGTAAGAGTCAGCAACAAAGTGAGCTATTTTAGAACTACCTCTAGCAAATCTTTCCATCTCATAAACACCCATTGGACCATTCCAAAGTATGGTTTGAGTATCTGCTAAAACCTCTCTATAAAGTCTAACAGTTGCTGGACCTATATCTAGTCCCATCCAACCTATTGGTATCTCTTGAGCAGGAGTAACCTTACTTACACTATCTGCAGAAAATGTTTGAGCAGCTACAACATCAACAGGTAGATAAAACTTAACACCTAAACGTTTAGCCTCATCCATAATTTTTTTAGCATCCTCAAGAAGATCATCTTCAACCAAAGAGTTTCCAATCTCATAACCTAATTGTTTTAAGAAAGTAAAAGCCATACCCCCACCAATTAGAACCTTATCTACTTTTGGAAGTAAATTTACTAAGGCTTCAAGTTTACCAGAGACCTTAGAGCCACCAACTATAGCTGCAAATGGGCGAACTGGAGTTTTAGTTATATTTCCAAAAAATTCTATCTCTTTTTGTAGTAAAAACCCTGCTGCCTTATGTTCCTCATCGAAAAAGTGAGTTATCCCCTCAACAGAAGCGTGTGCTCTATGGCTAACACCAAAAGCATCATTAATATAAATATCTGCCATAGATGCTAGCTTTTCACTTAACTCTTTAGAGTTTTTAGTTTCACCTTTTTCAAATCTAAGATTTTCTAAAAGTAAAACATCACAACATTTAAGATTTTTAACCTGCTCGATTGTCTCTTCACCAACAACACTTTTAGCAAGCATCACCTCACGCTTAAGTAGGTGGTGTAGGCGTCTTTGAACAGGCTCTAGCGAGTACTTAGACTCAACCTCACCTTTTGGACGTCCAAGGTGTGAAGCTAAGATAATGGTACAATCTTGATCAAGACAGTAGTTTATAGTTGCTAATGCACTTCTTATACGTCTATCGTCTGAGATATTTGCAAACTCATCCATTGGTACATTAAAATCACATCTAATAAAAACTTTTTTATTTGCTAAATCTAAATCTTTTATATTTAATAATTCCATCAATAACCCTATTTTGAGATATGTAGAGCCATATCTACAAGTCTTGCACTATAACCCCACTCATTGTCATACCAAGATAAAACTTTTACAAGATTTTTATCTATAACTTGGATAGTATCGTTTGCGACAACTGTACTAAGTGTTTCACCAACAAAGTCTTGAGAAACTCTAAACTCTTCGTCTAAACCTAAGATACCATTGTGTGAACCCTCACTAGCTGTTTTAAATGCTTTTTGAACATCCTCTACACTAACATCTTTGTTAAGTGTAACAGTTAAGTCAACCATAGAAACATCTGGAGTTGGAACACGAATAGCTTGACCATTCAGTTTTCCACTAAGTTGTGGAAGAACTTTAGCTATCGCTTTTGCAGCTCCTGTAGTGGTAGGCACTAAATTTACCGCTCCAGAGCGACCTTTTCTAGGATCTTTTTTATGTTTACCATCTAAGATTGGTTGAGATGAAGTATAAGAGTGAATAGTTGTCATTAAACCATTTTTAATACCAAAAGCATCATCTAAGACCTTAGCAACAGGTGCTAAACCATTTGTTGTACAAGATGCGTTTGAAACTATAGTCTCACCATTATATTCACCCTCATTAGCACCAATAACAAAAGTAGCAGTATCATCTTTTGCAGGAGCAGAAAAAAGAACTTTTTTAATCCCATTATCTATATGTACTTGAACACTCTCTTTAGTTAAAAAAGCACCTGTACACTCTAAAACGACCTCAGCACCAAATTCAGCAAAATTAAGTTTTGATGGATCACGTTCAGATAATATCTTAGCTTTATCATTACCAATTACTAAACATCCATCTTCGATTTTTACATCTTTTCTAGTTCCATGAACAGAGTCATACTTTACGTTATATTCTATCATTGAGTGATCACCACTAGCGTTCACAACAACAAGTTCAATATCATCTCTTTGACTAATTATACGTGCTACACATCTACCAATACGACCTAATCCATTGATTGCTACTTTAAGTGCCATAAGAAGTTTCCTAATAAATATATTTTAATATGCAATAATACCCAAAATTTGTGTATAATTGCATTAAATGAAATCTATAGCTATATTTGGAGGGAGTTTTGACCCTCCCCATTTTGGTCATCAAAGAGTTATTGATGAGGCTTTAAAAAGTTTAGATATTGAAAAAGTTATATTAATACCAACTTTTTTAAACCCTTTTAAAAGCACTTCCTTTTTGGATTCATCTTTACGCTTAGAGCTTTGTAAAAGTTTTTTTAAAAATGTAGAAATTTCAACTTATGAAGTTGATCAGAAAAGAAGTGTTACAAGTTATGAAAGTGTTTTACACTTTAAAAGCTTAGGGTATGAAAATATTTATCTTATTATTGGTGCTGATAACTTAGAAAAACTAAGCACTTGGGCATCTTACGATAAGCTAAAAGAGTTAGTTAACTTTGTAGTAGCCACAAGAGATAATCTACCTATAGATTCAAAATATATTAAACTAAATGTTGATGCTAAAATTAGCTCAACACAAGAAAGAGAAAAAATGCAAGATATGCAAACAAGAATAAGTAAAATAACCGAAGTTCTAGATATGAACAAAGCAGAAGCGATAGAGACATTTGATTTAAAAGATAAAGATTACTTTGTTGATCAAGTTGTTATAGCAAGTTCTTTAGGTAGTCGCCATACTATAGCCTTACTTGACCATTTAAAAAGAGGTCTAAAACCAGAAGAGACTTTTTTATACATTGATGAAAGTTCAGATTGGATAGTTGTAGATTTAGGTGACATACTTATACATGTAATGACACCAGAGTTTAGATCAAAGTATGATTTAGAAACTTTTTTAGGTGAGCTAAGTTCACAAAGAGAAGACTAGAAGTAATTCTATTTCTTCTTCCCACGTTTCATGTGGGAATACATAAGCTACAAAAACAACTATCCATTTACCACTAGTTTTGTATATTATTAAATTTTTATGCTTAATACTTGCCAAGCTCCATAGCTTAATGCAAACATTACAGATGCAGATGCTGCAATAATACCTATTGTTGCCAAATCCATAACTACTCCCTTATATCTCTAAGATTTTCTATCTCTTTATGTGCTTTTCTTGCTATCAAAACAAATAGAAATGATGATAAAAATATCAAACATAAACCTATCCAAAATAAAATATTTATATGAGTTGATATATATAATTTGGATATACCAGCTCCAACAGCTAATATAAAAGCTACGATGATTCCAAGATATGTTTTTAATAATCCGATATATTCTTTTTTCTCATCAATTTTACTCATAATCTGATTATACCTAGGTAAATCCGATGAGATTTAGGCTCAAAAATTGCTTATTGACTTTAAAAAGTCAAAAGCATGAAACTAAAACAGAAAAAGCTACTCTTAGAAGAGCTAAAAACAGTAAAAGATTTTAGAGTAGATAAACATAAGATACTCTATCCACTA
>WFNF01000085.1 GCA_015488775.1 Helicobacteraceae bacterium | reverse complement strand
GTCTAGGTGGCTATAGAGAGAGGGAAACGCCTGGTCCCATTTCGAACCCAGAAGCTAAGCCTCTCATCGCTGATGATATTGCACCTTGCAGGTGTGTGAAAGTAGGTCGCTGCCTAGTTCGGATTTCTTCTTTTTACTTACTTATTTACTTAATCCCTTTTTACTTTTTTATTTATCACACCTTTAAACCTTTATTATGGGTACTTTTTTGTTATTACTATTATTGTGTCTTTATACTTTATTTATTATTATTTACAGTTTGAATTCTTCCTTTGAGATATTTAAAAACTCTGATTTCTTAGGTAAATATTGTCTAATCAATCCATTTGTGTGCTCATTTAATCCTCTCTTCCAAGAGTGATATGGATTCGCAAAGTAAAAACTTGTGTTTAATGTATCAGATATCTGCTTATGATAAGCAAACTCTTTCCCATTATCACTTGTAATAGTATGAGTGATATTTTGCATTGGTGTGAGCATCTCAATAAGAGCTTGTGTGACTACTTCAGCATGTTTAGTTAGTGTTGCTTTAATGATTGTAAATTTAGATTTACGATCAACGACAGTAACTAAAAATCCTTTATGATCTTTACCCACTACAGTATCAATTTCCCAATCTCCGATACGAGATTTCTCTTCTACAATTTTAGGTAGTTTATCTATCATTACACGCCCTATAATAGTGCCTCTTGATTGATAATTATTACTACGATTATGATACTTCTTATTTTTATGGTGTAGCTTTTTATAGAGTAATCCACCATTGGATTTATTCTTGTATATATATTGGTGTATAGTTTCATGTGAAATTGAAATATTTTTATCAAGCTTTAGTCGTCCAGATATCTGTTCTGGAGACCATTCCTCTTTGAGTTTGACTCTAATATATTTTTCAATAACTTTTGTAATAGAATTTCTTTTCTTTTTTTGTTTATGTTTTTGAGTAGATTATACCTGTGCCATCTCTGTATTATACTCATGTACTTTAACATCATGATGTTTCAACTCTCTACAAATTGTTGAGGGGTGAACACCTATCTCTTCTGCTATCTCTTTTTGATTGTATCCTAGCTTTTTTAAAGCTAAAAGTTGGTATCGTTTCGTGATGGTTAATTGTTTATATTTCATGCTTCTTCTTTGTTTTTGGTTGAATTTAGAATAGCAGATTTACCTTTAATCCTCTCTTTCAACTGACTTTTAAAAAATTGCACTTATTTCTTGAATTGGCGTAATTTTAGTTATAAATCACTTCAAAAAGAGTTTAAGAATGATTGCAGAACAACTGATAAATATACTAAATGACAAATTAAAAAACCCAATCTATAAAACAATACAGCTAATAAATATTAAAGATATTTTAAATAAAAGTAACTTCACAAAAAAAGAGGGAGTTGCAGTACACCTAGTGGTACTGCACTTTGTATATATGCTTGTAATGAGTAAAAAGATTACAACCTTTATGAAGCAAAGTGATAATAGTTTCAAAAAAGATGTCTACTATAGTCTTAAATATGATAATGTTTATCCATCATCTTACTCAAATATTAAGGAGGCTATAAGAGGTATTAAAGAATATATCAATACTTACAATACAGAAAGATTGCATTCATCACTGGATTATTTAACACCTGATGAAGCTTATTACAAAGGTGCTAACAATAAATGCTTTGATGCTAAAAATGTGTTACTTGGGGTAGCATAAGAGGTGGAATAAAAAGAAATTTTGAATTGGTCTTTACATATGGGGACATTATAATGTAATACAAACACTTAACCCAAATTAAGTGGAATTTGCATCATTTTGCTAAGTGCATTTAGAAGGTTTCTCTCTACTATGCTTATCTTTTTGTCTATCTTAGCTAGATATATTAAGCCTTCAAAAACTCTTAGTTGCATAGGTGGTTTTAGTCTTTCTAGCTCTTTTACTGAGTTTAAAAAATCTGTGTGGTTTATCTCTTTTGAGCTTATGTAGTTTAATGCTCCAGCTTTTATCTCTTTTTTTGTTTGATCAAAAGCATCTTTGGCTACTGTTTCATCTTTGGACTGATGAAAAGCCAACATTGAGTATAAAACTTCCACCTCTTTTTTTACAGCTCCTATATGACTATGTATAGCTTTTGGTATTTTGTGAATTTCTAAGTTTATCTCTAGTGGTCTTGAGATATTGTAAAAAACACTCCACTCATATATGCTTACAATTTTATCTGCATCAATAAAAACATTCATAAGCTCTTTAAAAACTTTGTATTGTTCAAGAGATAAATTTTTAAGTGGGTTTAGACTTAACTCAACCAATATATGAGCATACTTGTTTATATCGTAATGCCCCTCATCTAAAAGATTAGTAAACTCATGAAGAAGATAAGGATTTGCTTTATGTAGAGCGTAGAAAAGTTCTACTTTATACTTTGAGTTATAAACCAATGCCAAAAGTATAGCTTGTGCACCAAGTGGTTCATCTACTCTATCTTTTAAAGTTTTTGGTAGCTCTTTTATTTGTGTAGAGATATCCTCAACAACTTGCTCATCTACACTACCAACATTTGAGATAACACTTGCTACTGCTATTTTTGAAAAGTAATCTTTTGCTTTAGTTCTTTTTCCACTTTTATTTCTACCTCTTTTGTCTTTATCGCTTTTTAGTTTGCCTAATGCTTCCTCATAGTTACCATTAAAAGATCTATCTATGCGTCTAATTCTTGTTGCTAGTGGTGGATGTGTAGCAAAAAGTGAGTCAAGTGCAGATGCAAAGTAAAAGTGGGAGTATGTCTCTGCTTGTGGTGATGAGATAGCAGAGGAGTAGTAGCCTATCTTTTTTAAAGCACCAGCTATACCATCTGGGTATCTTGTGTATTGAACAGCAGTTGCATCAGCTAAGTATTCACGATTTCTACTTACACTAGCTTTTATAAGATTACCTAAAAGTGTTCCTCCGTAACCTATTGCCATAAGACCACCACCAACTCCTAAGAGGTATAAAGCACTATTGTTTTTTTTAGAGCCATCTGAGTTATGTTTATAATGATTTCCATAAAAAACAGACTTAAACATAAATTTACCTATAAGACCTATAAGTAGTATGCCGTGTAGCATTGCAACAAGATTGATATTTAACTTCATATCTGCATTAAAGATGTGTGAAAACTCATGTGCTATTACACCTTGAAGTTCATCTCTGTTTAGTCTGTTAATACAACCCTGAGTTACCCCTATAACCACATCATCAAAGGTAAAACCAGCAGCAAAAGCGTTTATAGCGTCATCTTTAAGTAGATAAACTTCTGGTGTAGATATACCAGATGCTATGGCCATCTCATCTACAACATTTAGTAACATCTCCTCATTTGCACTAGCTTTATTTCTTACTACAAGCTCTCCTCCCATGGAAAGTGCAATAGCTTTTCCTCCACTTGATAAAGCAAAGTACTTATAAAGTGAACCTCCACCAACAACAGTCATAACAACTATACTAACCCCAATAATAAGATCTTTAGATATAAAAAGGGCAGGATTTTGCATAATCTCACTCAAAGTTATATCTGATGAGTATAAAAATACAACAGCTAAAAAAAGTACAGTTATAGCAATTAAAAATATAACAGAAAGAGCAAAAAGAAAAATAAGATATGAGGTGTTTCTTTTTGCTCTCTCTTGGGCTTGAAAGAAGTTCATCTAAGTTTAAAAACTTACTTTAGGAGCGTGTTTAATCTCCTCTTTATCATCAAACTCTAACATATTTGCATCACTTTTGAACCCAAACATAGGTGCAAAAAAGTTTTGTGGAAAAGATTGTCTATAAGTGTTAAAAACCATAACGCCATCGTTAAACGCTTGTCTAGCAAAAGAGATACGGTTCTCTGTCGTAGCTAACTCCTCATGAAGTTTTATCATGTTTTCATTTGCTTTAAGATCTGGATAATCCTCCATAACAAAACTCATCTTACCCATAGAGGAGATTAAACCTTGCTCTGCTTGATTAAAGTTAGAAACACTTGATGCATCTGTTGGATTAAGATTATCAAAAGAGCTTAGAGCTGAGTTTCTAGCTTTTATAACAGCATCCAAAGTCTCTTTTTCATGTTTCATATAACCTTTTGCAACCTCTATAAGATTAGGTATAAGGTCATACCTTCTTTTTAGTTGAACATCTATTTGTGCAAAAGCATTATCTACTTGGTTTTTGTACTTAACAAGATTGTTAAATATACCTATGGCAAAAATCACCCCTAAAACTATTAATCCTATAACTATATATGTACCCATTTCTATCTCCTGTTTTTATTTTATTTTTGAATGTGGTTTATCCCAAAACTCTTTATCTGGTTTGTTTTGGTGTATATCTTTATGAAACTTTTCATGGGTTCTTGCTATCTCTGCTCTTATGAGATTTACAAGAGTTTTTTGTGACTCTAGTGGTTCTGGTAGAACACAGTACTCACCCTCTGTAAGCTCCTCGTTAAACTTCTCTTGATCAAAAGTTTTTCCTAGGTAGTTTACTATATATTTTAAGTCACGTTCTGCATTTCCTAAACATGATGTTGCACCTGGTGATGGTGTCATGTTAAAGATAAGCCCTTCACCTGTACCTATAGAAGCTTCACCAAGCATCAATTTTTGCTCATCTTTGTTTAAAACTTGTGGTCTAACTCCACCAAAACCTTTTGCGTACTCAAACTCATCTAATTGAAGTGATGGAACAATCTTTCTTGCATCACTTAAAAAGAGATATTTGTTTAAAACTGGTACTTCAAAAAGGAAATTTTTAAAGATATATTTTCTTATATCACTCTCTTTTAGAAGTTTCCAAAAAGCTATAAGTATGTTTTTATCAAACCTTAGTGTTTTCCAAAAGTCCAATATAGAAGCATTTCTATATCTCTCAAGTTTTGGTAAAACAAGAGCAGTTGGACCAAATCTTGTATTTTCATCTAAAAGCACATCGGGATCCCCATGAAGCGCTGCAAATGGAAGTTTAGGGTTTTGTATCATGTAAACTTTTCCATTTAACATATGTTTAGAGGTTTTATAAAAACTCCCAGCCATAGGTAAACACCCAAGGTTTAGTCCAAAGCCCATCTTATGTGCTAAAAACAAAGAGTGTGCTCCAGCATCAACAACAACAAAATCTGCGTAGTAGTTCTCATTTGGAGTTTTTACTATGTAACCACGCTTTGAAGATTTTTCTATATTTAAAACTTCAGTGTTTAGGTATAGTTTTACCTCTGTATCTTCTTGTTTTTTTGCATTTTCTATTAGAGATTCACTCATTTTGCCGTAATCTACAGTTGTCCATTGACCTTTTGCACCAACACCAACTATATTTTCAGGTCTCTCCTTGCCATTTGCATCAAAAACAACCTTTGGTTCTAACTCTTTTAGTTTCTCTTTGTCCCAAACCTCAAGATATGGGAAAAGTGTAGAAAACTCCTCAAATCTATGTAAAAGAAACTCCACCTCCTTATCTCCAACACCCAATGCCATCTTCTGATGAGAAAAGATAACCTCATTTTGTAAGTGGTGTTGTAAACAATACTTCTCAACCATTTTTGCAGTTCTTTTTGTAATCGCTGCCTTGTCAAGTGTGTAGTTTGTCTCTATATCTCCAACATGTATGGTTTGTGAGTTAGCCTTACCTTGAGAGTTTAAAGGAGCAATACTCTCATACTTTTCAATAATACCAATAGATTTTATGTTGGTGTATCTCGCAAGCTCATAAGCAAGCGCCGCACCTGTTATACCCGCACCAACAACTATGACTTCAAAATTTTTCATCTTTTATCCTTTGTAAAACTATAGGAATATATAAGATAAGAATAGCATTTTTAAAATTAAAAAGAGTTATAATTAATTATAAATTTAAAAACTAATAATTAACATTCTGATCAAACCACTTTTTAAAATCTGGATGGCGATTATAGTTTTTTATAATGTTTAATAGCTCTGGATAATTGTATGCTTTTTTGACTTTAGCATTTAGTGTTTTTATCTCTTTTTTTATAGCATCTTCTACTTCATCAGTATCTTCAAACTCTTCATTTTCCTCTACAATATCATCATACTGACAAGTATATAACTCATACCAGTACAGAACATCATCTTCAACATTACCTAGAAGAACATCTTCATTTGTAAGTAAAGCTAAAAACTCGCCCATACTAGGAGCTAAAAGTTCAACATCTCCATCACCATCTAAAAAAACAACTGCTGGTTCCCCTTTTAGCTCAGGATACACCCATAAAGCATAAGAATCACCAGCTCTATTTATAGCGAACTCCAAAAAGTCATTACCCTTATCATAAAAGTCATCTTTAAACCATTCCTCAACACAATCAGACTTACCAAAAGAGCCAACTACTTCCATATCATGAAAATCATACAAACTATAAACTTTATTAGAATCTCCCCAACTTTCCAGTATTCCTAAAAGTACTTGGGTTGTAGAAGATATACCTGTAAATGCTTTGTTATATGATGTAGGCTGTGCACTAAAAACAAGTTCTCTTGTTTCAACCCATTTGTTAAAACTAGGATGTCTTTTCATATTTTCTATATAAACTTTGCTATCTTGTAGTTTGTACTTTGTTTTTACAAGTTTAGCATACTCATCTATATCATCATAAAAAGCTTTTTTTACATCATCAAAAGTATCATACTCACCATCTTCTAGTATATCATCAATATGTGAGTCCCAGTATGAACTTTTCCATACCTCTTCATCAGAATTTTCTGCGTCCATACGTTGTCCTGTTGCAAGTAAACATGTTAAGTCATCCTCATTTGCTGCAATCATGTTGTAAGCCCCATCACTACCAAAGTAAACTATTGGAGGATCTAAAACTAAGTAATTATATTTCCAATAAGCAAAGTACCCACCATCACCAGTTTGTGCAAAAACTTTAAATGATTTTTTTTCTTTCTCTGTTGGCTTTTCACTTAACCAATAATCTAAAAACTCACTAGTATCACTACTAAGTTGAAAGTCATGACATCTCTCAAAGTCATAAAGATCAGACCCCTCAAAATGGGAAATAATATCAAATCCAGATTTATCTTCAAAGCTAATCTCTTGATCAGAAATAGATTGTTTTAAAATATAGTTTTTATATGTATCTTTATAATCATCTTTATAGGTATCTGTATCCATAAGGTTTTTATCTAGCATAGCTTTAGGTAATGTTTTTAGTTTATTGTTGCTTATGTTAAAGTACTTTAAATTTGGGATATCATCTATAAAACCGTTTTTTAGTTTATCTAGTTTGTTGTTGCTTAAGTCCAAATAGATTAGCTCATGTGTCTGAAGTAGTAGAGGTATATCTATTAGAGAGTTATGACTTATATCTAAGTACTCTAAATTTTCATAGCCTAAAAAATCTGTACCTATTCTTTTTATCTCATTGTGAGATATGTTTAAGTATCTTAGGTTTTTAGAAAGATATTTAAACTTTGCATCTTTAGAGATTTTATTGTGAGATATATCTAAGGAGATTAGGTTAACCAACTTTTCAAGCCAAAAAGGTAACTCTTCTAAATTTTTGTATGACAAGTCTATATGTGTAACTCTATCATAAAGTTCAGGAGATAAATCATCTCTATCTATCTCTTTTGCATCAACTTCAATACGTTTAGCACTTAGTCGTATTGCTCTTAGTGTTGCATCTATAACAGGTTTTGCTTTACTTTTTGTCTCTCTTTTACTGCAAGTGTAGTAACTTGGGTCTAAATCATCTTGAGTAGAAAGTGCAAGGTTACTTGCATACTCAACTTCATCGCTATCAAGTTTAACTGCTCTCATAAAGCTATTAAAAATATCTTTTTTAGGATGTCCTAATGCCACATGGCAAATACCTATGTTGTTATGACACTGTGCAGCATACTTAGTATTTGATATATTGTCTTCTAAAAGTATGTACATCTCTAGTGCTATCTCAAAAGCTTGAGCCTTAAAAACCACCTCTATATAATCCATATACTCTTCATAGTTTATTTGTGATGATTCATCTAATGAAGCTAACCTTGTTACCATACCTTTAAAATATTCAAGTACTTTGTTGTAATTTTGCAATTTATTTATCTTTATTTTGAATTGAAAGATATTATATCACATAAAAATGTTAATAATATTACATAAACTTTTTCATTGTGACATTAAAAATATAAAAATGTCACGTAACTAGCCTATAATCCCAAATTATGCAGTAGAAAACTTGAAGATTGCATCTATCATTGTACACAAGCATAGACGCTATTTATTGTTCGCTACTGCATAATTTGGGATAATTTTTCCATGATTAATTCGAGGATTTAAAATGAAAACTATACTTGCTTTATTGCTTTTTAGTGCTTTTCTAAGTGCTGAAGAACCAATTATAAACATAAAATATTCAAACTCACAAATTGTTGCTATAGAATCTGGAATTATAGATTCTAGTACCTGTCTTACGGGTAGTTTGCAACTAGGTATTGCTGCTCAAAAAGTTCGTTTTGGTTGTGGAGTAGCTAAAGGAGCTATGGGCTTTTATGGTACAACTAGAGTTGTTGCATCTTACTTTATTCAAACTTCTGATTACACTTACTTTGAGAAAAAACATAATTATGCAGGTGTTGAGGTTATAACTATGGCTATGGGGTTAAATGGCTCATTTGGGCTTTTTGCAGATACTAAAACAGGAGATATCAAGGTCGTAGCAGAGATAGGGCTAGGTTTTTAGTTATAGAGATGACCTTTAGATACAATTAACTTTACAAATGAATAATGTAAATTATATGAACTTCTAACTAGGATTAGCATTGGATAAAGAGTAACCTTGTGATTTGTGTGTAGATATCTCTATATTGTACTTAGATCTTAATCTACTTATAATTTTTCTTAGGTTTGTTTTTGCACTGTTATCATCTTTTTCATATAGCTCTAATGCTAACTCCTCTTGGCTTACAGTGTTGTTTATGCTTTTGATCAGAATCTCTAAAAGTTTTGATTCTTTTTTTGTAAATTTTATCTCTTCATTGTCTTTAAAAAACTTTTCATCTTCATACTTAAAAGATGAAAAGTTTACTATTTTGATTTTTGTGGGTGCATCACTTTTTATTGTGCTAAAAGCTAACTCAATAGCAGTTTTTAACTCAAACTCTCTGTATGGTTTAACAAGGTAGGTGTATGCCTTAGCTTCTATAGCCTCTTGCATCAACTCATCGTTATAGTAGGCGGTTAAAAAGATAGTTCTTATGCCATGTTCTAAATATACCTTTTTTGCTAGTTGTGAACCATCTACTGCTCCAAGTATATTTATATCTGAAAGCACTAAGGCTATGTTGTTAGTTTTAATCATCTCTAATGCATCATCTGCACAGTTTACAGATGGTAAAACATCATAACCCTCATTTTCTAAAAATGTTTCTATGCTTAGTGCTGTTATCTCATCATCTTCAACTATCAATATTTTTTTAGACATTTTTAAACTCCATTTTATAGTAAAATCCATTGTCATTTCCATGATCAACATCTGCGTTTAGCTGTTTTTTTGAGAGTCTTAAAAGGATTTTAAATCCCATAGATTTACTTTCAAGATACTTATCTTTTAAACCACATCCATTATCTTTATATAAAAAGTTAAAACTATCTTTGTTTTGTGTGAAGTTTATATCTATTTGAGGGTACTCAGCGTTATGAAATGCGTGTTTTACAGAGTTCGTTATAAGTTCGTTTGTTATAAATGTTAGTGTTGTTAGTTTGTCAATATCTATGGTTTTAACATCACTTTTTGAGTTGAAGTTTATCTTTTTTGTGTTTATAATACTTGATGATAAGTTTTTAAAAAGTTTGTTTATATCTAACTCTTTTTTATTTGTATAAAAAACTTCATGAAGTAGGCTTAGAGATTCTATTTTATTTTTTATCTTATCTATCGCATCTTTGTCATCTTTTTTACTTAAACTTATAAAAGAGTTTAAAAGCTGTAGATTGTTTTTTACTCTATGTTGAAGTTCGTTAAAGTAAAGCTCTTTATCACTTAGTGCCTCTTGTAGTTGAGCTGTTTTTTTATCTACATCCTCTTGCAACTTTTTTTGGTATTCTAAACGCATATTATCTCTTTGATCATAAACTTTTTTTACTTTAAGTGATAAAGCAAGTGTGAAAAATACCCCAACACCTATGATTCCGTAGTAAAGACCAAAAGAGTTAAATGAGTTTATCTGTGTATGTGAACCTAGTTTAACTAATGTATCTAAACCACCAAGTAAAACCAAGACCCAACCAAAAAGGAAGATTTTAGCTCCATAGTTTTTTATATATATACTATAGATAACAACAACTAAAGTGTATAGTATGGAGATAATCATACCCGCTAGACTAAAAAAACCAAAGTAGTTATTTGGATATAACAAACTTATAAAAAGTGGAATTGAAGCTACTATAAATCCTTTTTTAATCCATTTATCATAAGATTTTAAATGTAAAAATTTATATGTAAAAAGCATAGCAAAAAGTATGCTTAGTTTGTCAAATTTATAAACAAAAATATTTACAAGAGTTAAGTTGTCCTTAAAAAAGTAGTGTGGAACAAGCCCACTATAAGCCAACATAAAAATAAATACACTAGCTAAAAACGAAGCGTACAATATATAAGTGGTATCTTTAAGTACCAAATAGATGATTATCGCATATATAAGTATGGAACATATAAACCCAAAAAAGAAAAAAAGAAATAACTTACTATAGTCAGTATAGTTTTGAAACTCTTCAAAATTAAAAAAGTAAAACCTATATGTATGTGCGTGAATAGAGTTTATTTTTAAGATATATGTTTCTTTTTTGTTTAAATGGTATGAGTAAAAAAGTTTATCTTCACTTTTTGAATTGTTGATGTGTTTAGTACCACTTTTGTCTATTAATTTATGATTTTCATCATATATGTTTATGTTATCTATAAGTGTATTGTCAATGAGAAAGTAAGGTTTATCATCACTAAGAACTTTTATATAGATATCTCTTTGATCAAAACCAAAATTTACTTGATTGTTCTGTATCTTTGTAAATTTATGTTTTGAAATCTCCTCTATACTAAGATTGCTGTCATCTATATAATATGAAAGTTGATTTGCAAAAAGAAAAAAAGGTAAGAATAGTAAACTAAGTATTTTCATAATATAATGCCATTAAATTTTTTAATGTGACATTTTAATAATATAAATGTCACATTGAGATGTTACAATTTTCTTGTTTAAAAAAAGGATTATAAAAATGAAAAATTTATCTCAAAAACCTACTGGTGCTTTTATTGGTGCTTCTTGGTCTGCTTTAATTTTAGGTGTACTTGCTTATATAGTAGGTCTTTACAATTCAGATATGCTTTTAAATGAAAAGGGTTACTACTTTGCAGTTTTAATACTATCATTATTTTCTGCTGTATCTTTGCAAAAATCAATTCGTGATAAAAACGAGGGTATAAAAATAACAGGTATATACCTTAGTATCTCTTGGAGTGCTTTTTTTCTTGGTTTAGCAATGCTTGTTGTGGGTCTTTTTAATGCTACTTTAGAGTTAAGTGAAAAGGGTTTTTATGCTATGAGTTACCTTATGGCTATATATGCAAGTATTGCAGTTCAAAAAAATATTAGAGACTTATCTTATTTCCCTGTTGACAACGATACTTTCAAATCTTCTAAAAGTGAAGATGTAACTGATTAGAGTAATTTATAAGTTAATTTAAAAATAAAAATATACTTTTAGAAGATTTTGGTTATAATTCCGAAAATTATTCTAGTATCAGTAAGATACTTCAAGGAAACTATATATGCAAAAGATTCGTAATATTGCAGTAATCGCTCACGTTGACCACGGTAAAACAACACTTGTTGATGGTCTTCTAGCTCAGTCGGGTACATTTGGTGATCATGAACAACATGATGAAAGAGCAATGGACTCAAACGACATTGAAAAAGAGCGTGGTATTACGATTCTTTCTAAAAATACAGCTATCCGTTATAAAGATCATAAAGTAAATATTATTGATACTCCGGGACATGCTGACTTTGGTGGTGAAGTTGAGCGTGTGCTTAAAATGGTTGATGGTGCTTTACTTCTTGTAGATGCTTATGAGGGTGTTATGCCACAAACTAAGTTTGTTGTTAAAAAAATGCTTGGTATGGGTCTTACTCCAATTGTTGTTATTAACAAAATTGACAAGCCATCTGCTGAACCAGATCGTGTTGTTGATGAAGTTTTTGACCTGTTTGCAGATATGGGTGCTTCTGATGAGCAACAAGATTTTAAAATTGTTTATGCTGCTGCTCGTGATGGTATAGCTAAACTTGATATGGATGATGAAGATGGTGATTTCACTTGTCTTTTTGAAACTATCATCAACGATGTGCCAGAGCCTCAAGGTGATAAATCAAATTCAGCTCAAGCTCAAGTGTTTACACTAGATTATGACTCTTATGTTGGTAAAATAGGTATTGCTCGTATTTTTAATGGTGAGATTTCTAAGGGTGACAATGTTTTACTAGCAAAAGCTGATGGTGAAATGGTTAAGGGTAAAATTTCTAAACTTATTGGTTTCCATGGCTTAAATAGAATTGAAATTGACACTGCTGAAGCTGGTGATATTGTTGCTTTTGCTGGTTTAGAGACTGTTGATGTTGGTGATACTGTTTGTGATCCTACTAATCCTGTTGCACTTGATCCTATGCATGTTGAAGAGCCTACTCTTACAGTTACTTTCTCTGTAAATAACTCTCCACTTGCTGGTCAAGAGGGTAAACATGTTACTTCTAACAAACTTCAAGAGCGCCTTGAGTCTGAAATGACTACAAATGTTGCTATGAAGTTTGAAAGAATTGGTGAGGGTAAATTTGAAGTATCTGGTCGTGGTGAACTTCAAATTACTGTTCTTGCTGAAAATATGAGACGTGAAGGTTTTGAGTTTGGTATATCTAGACCAAAAGTTATTACTAAAGAGATAGAGGGTGTTAAATGTGAACCTTTTGAGCATTTAGTGATAGACGTTCCGGAAGAGTTAGGTGGTAGTGTAATTGAGCGTCTTGGTAAAAGAAAAGCTGAAATGAAATCTATGGTACCAATGGGTTCAGGCTTCCAGAGAATTGAGTTTGAGATACCAGCTCGTGCATTAATCGGTTTTAGAGGTCAATTTTTAACAGATACTAAGGGTGAGGGTGTTATGAACCACTCTTTTATTGAGTTTAGACCTTACTCTGGTGCGGTTGAATCTCGTCAATACGGAGCGCTTGTTTCAATGGAAACTGGTACTACATTGGCATTCTCACTGTTTAACTTACAAGATCGTGGTGTTATGTACATTGGCCCACAAGTTAAAGTATATGAGGGTATGATTGTTGGTGAACATTCACGTAGTAATGACCTTGCTGTTAATCCAATTAAAGGTAAAGCACAGTCAAACGTTCGTTCATCTGGTGCTGATGAAGCTATTAAACTTACTCCTCCTCGTGATATGTCTTTAGAGCGTGCACTAGAGTGGATTGAAGATGATGAGCTTCTTGAAGTTACACCTCTTAATATCAGAATCAGAAAGTTTTACTTAACTGAATCTGAGCGTAAACGTAACGATCGTTCAAAAAAATAGTCACATCTTTTGTGGCTATTTGCCACAACCTCATTTAACATAAAAAATCAACTTACCTTTATCTAATTACCATTATAATACTACATGAAAATAATTTTACTAATTTTACTTAGCTTAAACCTCTACGCATATAAATATGGCCCAGTAGCTGATCAACAAATAGATATATTAAGAGAGTTAGATAGCTCTGCTTTAGATGAAAATATAACCTTACAACTGCTAGATAAACAAGAATCTATATATTTAAATGCAATTATAAAAATAGTTCAAAATAGAGATATGATAGATTCTCTTATTAAAAGAGATAAAAAAAGATTATTCTCTTTAAAACAAAGAATTAGACTGAATAAAAAGTATGGTAATAATTATGCAGTTTTAAGAGATGAAGTTAGAAGGTTAAGTCTTCATCTAATGTTAAAACAAGATGAACTTATCTCTGTTATGCTTCATAGTTTAGATACAGATAAATTAAATGTATTTAAAAATAAACTTGCTACTTTATTTGGAACAAACCAGTTAGAGATACAAGATTATATTATTGATGATTATGATAAATATCTAAAAGAAAAGGGTGACTCTCAAACCTTAAAAGAGCTACAAACTTCTATAGAGGATTATAAATATCTTCAAATAATAAACTCTGACATATTAAAGTTTCTAGCAATATTTCAAGAAAAAATGTTTAGATTAAATACTTATAAACGCTTACACCTTCTAGAGTTTAATATTTGGCTACATACGATTTCATTTACAGATCCTTTAGATGTAAAATTAAAAGATTATGGTTTAAATACTATGAAAATTATATTAATAATTACAATCTCTTTTTTAATATTTATATTTAGACGTACAGGGCTTTATTTTATAAGTATAATGGCAAAGCAAATCTTTAAAATTGAGTCACATTTTGAGGAATTAATTCAAAATATAACTAAAATATTAAATATAATACTTATATTTTTCTCATTTGAGACGGCATTATGGATTTATTATGATTTTTCACTTATCCCTATTGTTAGTAGTGGCTTTGGGTCCCTCTATGCAATTCTTATAACGGTTCTTGTATATAGAGCAGCAAACAATATTGCATATATAAAATTAAAAACATACTCTGGTAGTGCTAATAGCCCAAGACGTGAGGTTATAAATGTTGGTATAAAAATAGCAAATTTTATAATTATTATTTTAGGAATGCTTGCAACATTACATTTTTTAGGGGCTAATTTATCTGCAATACTTGGTGGACTTGGTATAGGTGGTTTAGCTGTGGCATTTGCTGCAAGAGAGACATTAGCTAACTTTTTTGGTACTATATCAATTATAGCAAGTGACCTTTTCTCTCAGGGAGATTGGATTGAGGTAAATGGTAACTCTGGTGTTATAGTTGAAGTTGGACTAAGGGTAACTACTCTTAGGACGTTTGATAATGCCTTAATCTCTATTCCAAATTCAATTATAGCAAATACAGAAGTTAAAAACTGGCAAAAGCGTAGATTAGGTAGACGAATTAAGATGTACATTGGTGTTAAGTATGACTCTAAAATGGAAGATATCTTAATTGCAGTTAATGAAATTAAAGAGATGATGTTTAAACATAAGGGTATAGCTACAAATACAACCAAGTTTGAAACAGAAGCAAATAAAAGTGCGAAGTTGGTTAGCCGTGAAGATTCTCAAGGTATTAAAAAAACTCTTATGGTTTTTGTAGATGAGTATGCTGCTTCTAGTATAAATATTTTGGTTTATGGATTTTCAAAAAGTGTAGATTGGGAAGAGTATTTGAGTGTAAAGCAAGAGGTTATGGTTGAGATAGCGAAAATTTTAGAAAAAAATAATTTAGAGTTTGCATTTAACTCTTTATCTATATATAATGAGAATATTGAAAAATAAAGTTGCGTAGATAAATGAAAGGAGATACTTTTTATGATTAAAATTTTACTTTTAGCCTTTATGTATACTAGTCTCTTCTCTCAGCTTATTGAGGAGCCATTACTTAAGAAGATTGAGCTTAAGTATGGACCTTACGCAAAAAATCGTTTTGTTTACCTAAATACCACTATGGAAGATTTAAAAGGTAAAAGTTTAGAGACTCAACTAAATACTGTAAATCGTTTTTTTAATGATGTTCGTTATGGAATGGATATAAAAGTTTATAAGGTAAGTGATTATTGGGCTACACCTTTTGAGTTTTTATCCAGAGATCGTGGTGATTGTGAAGATTATGTTATAGCTAAGTATTATGCTTTGCGTTACTTAGGAATACCTGCTGAAAAGATGTACTTTACTTATGTTAAATCTACTAGATTTAAAGCACCACATATGGTTTTAACTTACTTTGATTCCACATCCTCTGAACCTTTAGTTTTAGATAATACAAATTTTAAAATATTTCCAGCTTCACAAAGACCTGATTTAATACCTATATATAACTTTAATGCAGATGTACTTTTTAAAAGTAAAAAAAAAAATACACAGGGTAAACTAAAAAACCCTAAAACTCACAAAAAATGGGATGATTTGATGAATAATATAAAAAGGGAAAAAATATGACACTGTTTAAACAAATAGCATTACTACTAAGCATATTGCTATTAACTATATTAACAACTGTATTGGTATTAAATTTTAATACTGCGACACATAGTGTTCAAGAAAGATTGTATGAGGATGCGAAAAATACTGCTACATCACTAAGTTTAAGCTTAGGTAGTGCTAAGGGTGATGAGAGCATTATGTCAACTATGATAAATGCAAATTTTGATTCAGGGCATTACACTCAGATACTACTTGTAAATAATGCTGATGATGTTATATATGTTAGAAATACAAGTGGAACATTAGCTAATGTACCAACATGGTTTTCAAACTTTATTACTTTAGATATCCCAATTGCTTCTGCTCAAGTTTCATCAGGCTGGAATCCTATAGGTATATTGTATGTTAAAAGCGATAACTCTTATGCTTATGAGGAGTTATATATGATTTTGACTCAGCTATTAATCTCGTTTGCTATTATCATGTTTATCTCTTTAGTTTTACTTTACACAATGTTGCACCTTATATTAAAACCTTTAGTTTTGATTCAAAAACAAGCTGAAGCTATAATGAGAAATGAGTTTATAAGACAAGAAAATATACCACATACAACAGAGTTTAGAGATGTTGTTAAGGGTATGAACCAAATGGTAGACAAGGTTGAAGATATCTTTGAAAAGGGAAATTCTGCTATGGCATCAAATAAAGATCTTTTATATAAAGATACCCTTACATCTTTACATAATAGAAAATATATGACACTTAAACTACCCCAACTTATAGGTGCTGAATCAAAATACAATGATGGTACTATGGTCTTTATAGCTATAAAAGGCTTAATTGAGTTAAATAAAACTTTAGGACATCAAAAAACTGATGATTTATTAAAGTTTATATCTAAAATGATGTTAGATATAAGTTTAGATGTTAAAGATTCTATTGTATCTCGTATGAATGGGACAGAATTTGCTATATTATTTCCTGGGGTCAGTGTATCATCCAAAGAAAATGATTTTCAAGATTTTTATGAAAAAATTATAAAGATAAAAGAAGATATTGATAATGCTGATGATATAGATTTTGGGGTAGATATAGGTATAACATCTTACAAAAAAAATCAAAGTGTCGCTGAGATACTTTCAAGATCAGATTATGCTTTATCTTTAGCAAAATCAAACTCAAAAATTGAGATTTATGAGAGTGCAGAGAGTAAAGATGATTTGGCTTTAGGTAAAGAAACATATAGAAATCTTTTTGAAAATGCATTAGAAAATGATGGTTTTGAATTGGCTTTTTGGGATGTTTATGATAACAAAAATAAAAAAACTATGTCTAAAATAATTTCAATAATCTTGGAAGATGAAAATAATTCTTACTCTTTTGGACAGTTTATTGCACCAGCAATTGAACTTGGATTTGTTTCTCAAATATATATATTTGCTCTTAAAAAACTTTTTTCAATGCAAGATACACTTGAAGAGATAAACTACTCTATAAGATTATCTCCAGAGTTTATAACAGATAAAAATTCGTTTTCTGCACTTCAAGAACTTTTTGAATTACATCCAAATAATGTAAGTTTGACTTTTGAGTTTCCAGATCATGTTGTTATAGATAACTTAGCTACAGTAAAAGGTTTAGCAATATTGATAAAAGAGAATGGTTACAATGTGTCTATAGAACAGTTTGCTGGTGAGAGTGATGATTATAACTACTTAAAAGAGATAAAACCAACTTGTATAAAAGCTGATATATCTTACCTTTGTGAATTGATAGAAAAATCTGCAGGCTCACTCGCATCTTTACAGGTTATGACAGACTCTATAGGTGTGAGTATAGTTGCTACAAGCGTTAAAGATAAAAAAGAGCTTACATCTTTAGTTGAGCATGGAATAGAGATTATACAAGGCCCTATAGTTGAGGATATTAGCTGATGGATAGTAATATTTTTGAATTAAGTGATGAAAACTATGTAGATGTAGTTCAAGAGCATAATGGTACTATATTTATAGATTTTTACTCACCTATGTGTGGACCATGCCAAGAACTTCTAAGTATCTTACCACGTTTAAAAAACAGTGTAGATAATGATGTTTTAGTTGCAAAAGTAGATGTAAATCAAAACCCAAAACTAGCTAAAAAGTATGAGATAAGTTCTGTGCCATTTTGCGTAAGTATTGGCAAGGATAAAATGGTAAAAGATTATGAATTGGGCAGTTCTAACGTTGAACGCTATATCTCTATGATAAAAAAAGCACAAGGAAAAAACTTTTTTCAAAGGCTTTTTTCTTAAATCTAACTATACAAATAGATGCTGCTTGTTGTTCCCTACTGTATAATTTGGGTTAAAACTCAAAATAGTACTGAGCTTTTATACTTGAGTCATAATTGTTTAGTGAGTACTCAACTCTAAAGGTGTTGTATTTAAAAAGTTTAACCCCACCCATAAAAGTTACTAGGTACTCCAAATCGCTTTGTATTGGAACTAGTTTTGAGATTGGTATGGCTCCACTTTCACTTAACTTCTGATCAAAAGAAAAAAGCTCTCCTCTTAAGCCAAAAAGTAAAAGTTTATTTTCAAAAACACTTTGTATATAAAATGAGTGAAGATTTAAATCTTGTTTTGCTTTGTAGTTGTTAGAGCTAACAAAACCATTAAGATGTTGTAAAACATACTCTGTTTGAAGTGATATATCTTTGTATTTTGTTTTTAATAAAATACCAAGAGATGTGCTAGTTGAGTCTTGACACAATTCACCAGCTTGAAGGTTTTCACACCCTATACCATGAGAGTGTGAGTGTTTTATGTTAGTGGAATCAAACCTTGTTTCTTTGTTTTGATCATACATAGTGTATAACATTGTTTTAAAATTAAAATCTTTTGTTTTGTACTTATAACTTGTATTTGCTTGGTATAGTGCTTTATGGGTATATATATCTAAAAGAGTTGCCATACTTAGAGAAAGAGAACTATTTTTTAGAGTAAAACTAAGGCCATCTCCCCAAGTTCTCTCACCAAAAAGAGCTTCTATAACTATAGGCATATTTATAAAACCATAACCCCATCTTTGCTCTTTTAAATCAGACAATATATAAGCTAACCTACCTAGTTCTAAGTTAGTGTAAGTGTTTTTATAACTTATGCTCGCTCTCTCAACTAAGCCATTTAAGTTATCGTTATCGTGTGAGTGTCTGTTTAGTATAAAAGTTGTGTTATAGTTTTCTAAAAAATCAAAAGAGATAAAAGCACCAATATGCTCTAAAGTTATGTTTGTATCACCTGAGTGTGGTTTATAAGATAAAAACCACTTTGGTGCATTTTGGTATAAGATATTTGATTTATACTGAGTATCTAAAAAAATCCCATATTTAAAGTCATCTTTATTGTTTTCATCCTCTAAAACAACTGAGTGGGCAAATATATTTATATAAAAAAATATTAGAAGTAAGTATCTCATAACTTACCTCTTTTTAAATGGATCTTGATGTTTAGGATCAACTAAAAAACTATAATCTGTTAGTGATTTTAAAAACTCGATTATATCTAGTTTCTCTTGCTCATTTAGATTTATCTTTGAGATTAGTGAGCTTTTATGTGGATTAGCTCTTCCATCACCTTTAAACTTACCGTTTTCTATAACTCTGCCACCATTTGAGTAAAAGTCTAAAACATCATGAAGTGTTGCAAGTGAGCCATCGTGCATATATGGAGCAGTAAGCTCTATATTTCTTAATGTTGGTGCTTTAAACTTACCCATATCATTTAAATCTGTTGTTATCTCAAATAGACCTCTGTTACCCTCAGGAAAACTTCCGTTTTCATCTATATTGAAAAGACCAGTATTGTGAAAAAATGCTTTTGGCTCAAATGTTTTTATATCTTTACTTGAATCGCTAAAGCGAGTATCTCCACCACTATGGCAATGAAAACATTCTGCCTTTTCTCCAAAAAACAGATCTTTTCCACGTTTAGCTTCATCACTTAAAGCATCATGATTACCTGCTAGATACTGATCATAAGGTGAGTTGAAAGATATAAGTGTTCTTATAAAAGAACTAAGTGCAAAAACTATATGTTTTTGATCAACTATATAATCATCCCCAAAAACATCTTGAAATAGTTTTTGGTAAGTTTCATCATCTAAAATTCTATTAAAAACTAAATCTTCATGCTCACTAACTAGTCCTAACTCCTTAGGATCATCATTGCTAAGTGGTGTAGTTATATACCTCTCAATAGTTCCAAGTGCAGAGTTTGCCCAAGTGTAAGAGGTGTAGTAAGCTGCATTTGTAAGCCCCATAGACTCTCTTATGATGGTGTTTTCATCTGTTCCAAGTGGAAGTGTGTTGTTTGGTTCTATCTGTCCATCTTTATGACATTTTATACAAACACCACCAACACTCTCATTTAAAGAGTTTACAAATTTATCTTCACCAAAATTTCTTATTTTATCTACAAAAGCGTGTTGTGGCTCATGACATGAACCACAAGAGATATTGTTTTTAGGAGATAATCTTTTATCAAAAAAGAGGTATCTTCCTAGCTCAACTTTTGCCTCACTTATAGGGTTTTGTTTTGGTACAACTGGTGCTAGATGTCCATAAAGTTTTTTAAACTTATAATCACTATTATCTGTTTGTTTTTCAACTGTAGTTTGTGAGCCACAGCTCAAAAACAAAAGTGCCAAAAATGGCACAAATGTTTTAAGTTTCATAACTATTTACCACTAATATTTTTAGCTCTATTTGAACCAGTGCTAAACACAACTTGTTCACTACAATCACTACCTGTACATTTTCCATCTTTAGCATCTATATTTATATCTAATTTTACAAATGTATCTAAACAGTCTTTATCAGCAAGTGAACCCATACACCCTGGCTTAGCACCATCATTTGTTGTAATATCTGTATCTTCTATAAGCTTAGATAGATCAAAAACTATTGTATCTTTTGTTATATCAAAGTTATCAAGTTTAACTCTAACTCTATTTGGTTGTTTACACTCAATTGATCCATCATTATCTTTACACCCTGTTGAGCCTAGATGAAAATTCCATTGTTTAGATCCATTAGGAAGTAGCTCTATTTTCGTAAACTTTCTACCAGCTTGCCAGTTCCAAGCCATCTTTGAGTGGTTAAGTGCATTTATATCTGGAAACTCTATATGATTAAGTTTTTCTGGAACACCAAGTGTAAACTCTATAGCTGTGTAATCACCTTGAGCAACACTTGCATCGATTAGATTGTTAGTTGTTTTGTTTGAACTTGTTTCATAATCAAAAAGTACAAGGTTAGTGTTAGTATCTTGGTGTTGGTAGTCACTCTCTTTTACCTTTAAGAGTACCTCTTTGCCATCTTTATTTATAAGCTTAATATCACTTAGAAAAAATCTAAAATCTTTTATAGTAGCATTTACATCGCTAGATCCAAGGTTTGTATATGTTGTGTTTTTGTCATTTATAGCTCTAAATTCACCATTATGTGAGCTTAGTGCCTCAACATATATTTTTACATCTTTTGATTTTATATCTGTTTTGTTGTTGTTATTATCAGCTGTATTATCAACTTTAGACTCATTACATCCCATTAAAAGTGCCATTAATGCAACACTTAGCATAGTTTTTTTCATATTTATCTCTTTTATTAAAAAAGGGCATTAAAGCCCTTTTGCTTTGAATTATTAGTTTAGGTGTTTTTTGTTTTAAGAGAAAAGTTGAATGGGTGGTCGTTCTAGTTTTTGAGTTATATCTTGAGAGTAAAGTTTAGTTTTAAACTCAAAACACTCTGTTGAGTTTAAAACTTGAAGCTCAAAAAAATCATTTTTAAGCGCAACCTTAGATGTTTTTGATGTGTTTTGTGCTTGAGGAGAGCTAAAAGTAGTAGTTATATTTTTGTTTTTTGAAAATCCATCTTTAAAGTTAGAATTTTGCATACTTATAAACATAGTAAAAAGTATAAAAGATATACTCATAACAAAGATAAAATTAAAAACTTTATTTAAACTTATACCAAACATCACTAGCATTATATAGTTATAAGTTTTAAATAAATATTAAGTTATAATATATTTATGGAATTATTATCTTTAAGTGCGATATTTTGGATAGCTTTGTTTGGCTCTATAGGTCATTGTAGTGGTATGTGTGGTGGTTTTATAGTTGCTTTTACTACCTCTAGAGTTGATGTTAAGCTAAACTCTAAACAAAAAGCTCTTTACCACATAACTTACCATCTTTTTAGAGTTTTGGCTTATATATTTGTTGGTGTGTTAGCATTTTTGTTTTTTAAAACTATAGGTGTAACAAAAGAGATAAAGTTAGTTATGTTAGTTGGCATAGCTATGATTATGTTTGCTATAGGTTACTCAATGCTTGGTAAATCTAGATTTTTATATAAGCTAGAATCTTTAAACCCTTTTGATCAAATAATAAGAGCTAAAATAAAAAAACTGTTTGAGAAAACAAACTTAGCAAACACAGCTTTTTTTGGCTTTTTAAATGGACTTTTACCTTGTGGGTTTGTTTACTTTTTTGCTTTAAGTGCTGCTAGTAGTAAAAGTTTATTTGAAGCAGTATTAATTATGAGTATTTTTGGTTTAGCAACTATGCCAATACTTCTTAGTATTGCAACAGCTAGTAGTTTTTTGCAAAGGTATAAGTACAAGGAGATTGCACAAAGAGTTGCCGCATGGATTATATTAGTTTATGGTTATTTGATGCTTTTTAAGGCTTATAAACTTTTAAATCTTAATATCTAGTGGTTTGAGAGAGTTTTTAACTATGATATTAAACTGTTGTTTGAGCTCTTGTGGGTTAAATAGCTCTTTTACCTCTTTCATCCTTTGTAGTCTTGATAGTGCTAAAGATTTTAAAGAACTCTCTGTTATAGCACTTTGTAAGTTAGTAAAAAGTGACTCAATAGCTTGTATTTGCGATGGTTCACTTATATCATTTGTTTGTATAAAGTCTTGTGCACCTTTAGAAGCTAACTCATTCAATGTTATATGTGCTTCAACTTTATAAGGCTCTTGTACACTTTTTATAGCATTGTCAACAACACTAGTAGCATCAATATTTACTACATAATCAGAATTATCCACCTTTTTAACTTCATAGCTATTTTGGTATGGAGTTACTTGGTTATAGTAGGTATTAGAAAGGTTTTGACTTAGAGTATTTAATTGCATACTTTTTATAAGCATAAAATATTCCAAGTTTGACTAAAATATCAAAAATATTACTAGGATATAAAATGTCATTGAAAGAAGATTTAAAAAAATTTGGTTGTTCAGAAGATTTTATAAAAATTGCTTTAAAATATAGAGACAATTATGAAGATGATTTAGAGGAATTTATAGAGACAGTTGAGGAAAAAGAGTTAGCTGTTGAGGAGGAATTTTACCAAAAACTAATCCTTAAAGAGCAGGGTAAGGCTGAGCAGTTATTGGATAGTGCTAATCTTTTTGGAGAAGAGGAAGATGACGCTGAGCTTTTAGAGGACTATTGATTTTTTAAAGAAAAAAGCCAATCTTTCATCTTTTTTTCATAACCAATATCTTTTAAGTCTACAAACTTTAGATTTTTTTCAAGGTAGTTTTGTTTTACATATCCACCAAAATCGTGAGGGTATAGATAGTTTTGGTTTTGTTGTTTTATATTTTGTGGGATATCTAGTATCTCACCATCATTTATAGCTTGTAATGCCTTGTTTATAGCCATATAAGCAGAGTTTGACTTTGGTGAGGCACATAGATATATAACAGCTTGTGCTAAGATGATTCTAGCTTCTGGGTAACCTATTTTACTAACAGATGTCATTGTTGATGTTGTTAGTGTTAGTGCTTGTGGGTTAGCATTGCCTATATCTTCACTTGCTAAAATAACAAGTCTTCTTGCTATAAATTCAGGATTTTCACCACCTGCAATAAGTCTAGCAAGATAATAGATACTAGCATTTTCATCACTTCCTCTTATGCTTTTGATCAAAGCACTTGCCAAATCGTAGTGAGTACCTGCTTCACTACTTCCATCATTTAATGCTGTGGGTCTTAAATCTTTTAAAGTTTTAAGGGTTATCTTTTCACCTAAAGAGCTTGCAAACTCTAAAAGTTTTAACATCGCTCTTGCATCACCACCACTTGAGTTTATCAAATAGTTAAAAACATCATTATCTACTTTTAGTTTTGCATACTCTAAAGCACGATGTAAAAGTTCGGCTAAATCATCTTTATTTATGGTTTTTAACTCAAAAAGCATTGAGCGTGAACGCATAGCAGCAGTTAGTGAAAAAAATGGATTTTCAGTACTTGCACCTATAACTAAAACTGAGTTGTTCTCCATAACAGGTAAAAGAACCTCTTGTTGATTTTTAGCTAAACGGTGAACTTCATCTATAAAGATAAGTGGTTTACTTAAAGTGTTTTTGTATTGATCAAAGATTTTTCTTAATTGTTCTATTTTTAGGCTGGTTGCATTAAATTCATAAAAATCTAGTTTTAATTTTTTTGCAATAATTCTTGATATTGTAGTTTTTCCACATCCTGGGGGGCCATAAAAAAATGAATGTCCAAGAGAATCATTTTCACATAAAACCCTTAATGGTGAACTTGTAGAAACAAGATGTCTTTGACCAACTATTTGATCAAAAGATGTTGGTCTTAAAAGATGAGTATAGTCCAAATCTAGCCAGCAATAACTTTTATATGTATGCTTCTTTCTTGTCTAGGACCATCAAACTCTGCAAAAAATATTCCTTGCCATTTACCTAGGAGTGGAGCAGCATTTACAACTGGTACAGTTACATTTGAGCCATTTAGAGCAGATTTTAGGTGTGCAACAGCATTTCCTCCAATATGTTCATAATGTTGAGTGTCATTTACATGTATGCTTAACTCTTTAAGTAAATCACGTTCAAGTTTTGGATCAACATTTTCAAAAGTCATTATAGATGTTGTTGTGTGTGGAGAAAATACAACTACGATACCATCTTTAACTCCAGATTCTATAATCGCTTCTTGAACCTCTTTCGAGATATCCATAAGTTGAGTTTTGTGTGATGTTGGAAATGTTAAGGTTTTCATATTTTTGTCCATTAATTTTTTCTTTTCTTATTGTTACTATATTTGTTTTTTGCTTTATCTTCTCTTTGAGGCTTGTGATTTCTCTCTTTTTGCTTTTGTTCATCTTGTTTTAGAAAATCTCTTAGGTGTGAATACTCTGCTCTACTTAAAAATTTAGTTTTACCACTAGGTAAACTGTTTAGCTCTATCCCACCAAAACTAAGTCTTTTAAGATCAACCACTTCACTTCCAAAGTGTGCGAAGAATCTTCTAAGTTCTCTATTTTGTCCTTCACAAATGGCTACTTTTAAGATTGAATAATCACTTTTATTTTTAGTAATAGTATAAGCATAAAAAGGGGCAAAAGTCATAGATTCAACTTCAGAGTGTTCATGTGCTCCAGCACTTGCATCTTCAAGATGTAAACCCTTTTTCATTGCATCTTCCATCGCCTGAGTGATTTCACCTTTTATTTTAACCTTGTAAACTCTTTCTAAAGATGATGTCATAAGTGTTGTTGCAATTCTTGAAGCATCTGTTAAAAGTAGTAGCCCCTCACTTAAAAAGTCTAGCCTACCTACAGGTATAAAGTGTTTATACTCATTTGGCAAGGTATCATAAATAATCTGTCTACCCTTAGGGTCATTTTTTGTTACAAGTTCACCTCGTGGTTTATTGTAAACTATAACAGTAAATTTATCTGATGGAGTTATTTTTCTACCACTTACGTAAACTTCGTCATTTCTCTCATCTACTTGCGTAGCCATCTGAGTTACTTCAACTCCATTTATCTTAACAAAACCACTTTCAATGGCTTTATCTGCTTCTCTTCGTGAGTAGGTTGAATAGTGTGCTATAAATTTGTTTAATCTCATTATGAAATCCCTTTTTCTACTAAGGTGTGAAGATGCAGCGCACCTAGAACCTTTTTATTTTTATTTGTAATGATTGCGATTTGTATTTTTTTATCTTCTATAAGTTCTAAGGCTTTTGATGCTAGCATATCAGGTTCATCTATGTAAAATGGGTAAGATTGTGCGTATGTACTAATGGTATGTTCAAGTGAAAAGTTCTGATCAAGAAGAGCTCTTCTTATATCTCCATCACTCAATATCCCCTCAAGGTGATTTTCATCATCAACAACTATGGCAGTCCCAAGTTTACCCTGTGTAATTTTTAAGATAACGTCTCTAATGGTATCATCTTTTTTACATATAGGTAGTTCATCTTTCCTCATAATATCTTTGACTTTTACAAAAAGTTTTTTACCTAAAGCACCACCAGGGTGAAAAGATGCAAAATCCTCTTTTTTAAAATCTCTTGCTTTCATTAGACATATTGCAAGTGCGTCACCTAAAGCCAATGTAAGAGTGGTAGAACTTGTTGGAGCAATATCTAAAGGACAAGCTTCCCTTTGAACATTTAAAAGAATGTTTACATCTGCATTTGATGCTAAAGTTGAATTATTACTTTTACTCATAGAGATTAGAGGTATATCGAAACGCTTTATATGTGGAAGTATTTGGCTTAGTTCACTACTCTCACCCGAGTAAGATATAGCTAAAACTGAGTCACCCTCAGATATCATACCAAGATCACCATGCATAGCTTCTGTTGGATGTAAAAAAAAGCTTGGTGTTCCTGTTGAAGCTAAGGTAGCTGCTATCTTAGCACCTATAAGACCAGATTTTCCAACACCAGTAACTATAAGTTTACCCTTTGTTTGAAGGATTATCTCTATTGCTTTTTCTATGTTCTCATCTAAAAGCTCAGTTGCTGAAATTAGTGTTGTTGCTTCTATTAACAAGGTTTCTTTTGATATCTCTATATAATCTTTATTCATTAGTAGTATTATACTCTAAATTATCCCAAAATATGCAAGATGATAAAAAGCTATATTAAATGATAGCAATATTAGTAAAAGTTATTTTGTATATATAATGTAAGGAAAAGTTTGTTTTGGAAGTTTTAGAAGCTGTATATGGTAGATGGGAAAACCCACCTATCAAGTAGCTTTACAGACGAGACTCATAACGTCTCATCATATAAAGGCGCTTAAGCATTTTCTTACGAGCTGATATTTTCTCTTTTTTGCGCATTTCAGTGTCTGTTTCATGGAAACGACGTGCACGAGCTTCTGTAACGATTAAGTTACGATCCGTTTGTTTTTTGAAACGACGGTAAGAAGCATCAAAATTATCATCTTGGCGTAGTACTATACCTGGCATTCTACATCACCCACTTTCTTTTAAAAATTAGAGCGCAATTATATCTTTATATACTTAATAAGTCAAAGAAAATATAAAATTTACATTTTTATGCTTTTTCTTATATATTATATAAGTATATAGTATAATAATACAACCTTTTTAACTGTTAATAACAATAAAAGAAAAAAAGTAGTGTAAAGAAGTAACATCTATTAAAAAAACTAATACAATGCTAGACAAAAGCATCATAATTTCCATATAATTTAAACAGTCAAATTTCAAAAAGTTGATATAACTTTGATAAAATCGTGATATCACTTTAAATTTACGCTCTGAGGAGGGCAAATGATAAACTATAAAAATTTACTTGGTTCAGTTGCAGTTGCAACACTTCTTTTTACAGGATGTGGTGATACTAACTCAAATGAAAAACAAAAAGAGGCTTCAGGCACTGCTACATTTAAACCTGTAGTTGAAAAAAATGCTTACTCTAAAGAGATTGCTTCTTCCGCTTCATATACTAAAAATATTCAAGATATGCAAAGAGCTATTGCGTCAAATGGTAGTAAAAATACATCTTCAAGATCTGTTGCAGATACATCTTACTCTTTAGCTGACATTGCTAACTCACTTTTATCTAATACGGCTAATGGTTCAAAGGGTGCAGTTATTAAAGATGCACAATCTGAACTATATAAGGCTGGTGTTCTTACACAAAAAGATATTGAAACTATTAAAGCAAGTGGTGTGAGTTTTGACGAACTTTACATGGCAACTTTTTTAGAGTCAATGACAGGTAAAGAGGTAACTCTAAGCTCTTCTAGAATCTTTGGTATTGGTACAAAACTTAAAGAGATTGGTAAAAAGATTGATGATAAAGTTTTACAACCTGCTAAAGATGTAGTTAAAGATAAAGTAGTAACACCTGCTGGAGATGCTGTTAAAGGTGCTGTAGTTGATTTAGTAGATACTTCTGTAGGTACAGAATTAACTGCTCAAGTTTTCAAACTTATGTTAGATAGTGGTACACTTACTAATGAGATGATGAAACTTGCTATAAAATCTGAAACTATTACAGAGATTATGTTAAATGTTATGAAAAAGAACTGGTGGTTAAGTGAGAAGATGTGTCCTCTTCTTCAAGATAACCAAGAGTTTGGTGAGCTTTTCACAGACTTAGCTGTTTTAAGAAACTATGGATTTACAGATGGTACTCAAGATGGAACACCAATTAAAGAGTCTGTAAACGTTCCTGCATTTTTATTCTCTTATATAGATGCACCTATGTATAACTGTTTAGGTGATGCTATGATTATGTCTCCTAACCATACAACTAAAAATATGGGTGACCTTATGGCTGACTTAGCTGTTCATTACTTTGTTGTTCCGTCAACAAATGATATTGTTCCTGAGTACCATGGTCAAGAAGCTTTCCCAAGACTTATGTTTAACATTGGTGATGAGACTCGTGGTGATGCTAATGAACTTAAAAATGAGAAATTTTTCTATGCTATGTTCAAAACACCAGCTTCTACTTTAGGTTTTGTTGATGCTATGGATAAGGTTAAGACAAATGATGAAGCAACTGCTGTTGCATTTATGGATTTTATCTTTACTGGTACAAAAAGAATTGGTAATGAGACTGATGGTTATGTAACATCTACAGATACAAACCAATCTTACTATAACATTATTGCAATTGCAAGTTCAATGTTAGATGGTATTAATGGTACTGCAAATGCTGATGGTGTTTTAGAAAATGCTTATGGTTTAACTGCATATAAAGATGCATTTATTGGTTTTGCAGGTTTAATTCCAGCTGATAAATACATGACTTATGGTACTTCATTTATGAATGCAGGTCTTTTCTACCTTAAACAAAATAACTTAGAGTATTCTCAAGCTTGGGATGGTATTTTATCATTATATGATAATTTAACTTCTGGTACAAGTTCAAATGCACAAGCACAAGCTGGTGGATTAGGTGTGATTGGTACTGATTGGACTGGAATTATAATTTCTGAAGCGATTAGTGCTTGGGATAACTTTAGTTTTGATGCTTATTATAACGCTGTTACTGACTTAAACTGGACTGCTGTTACTTCTCAATTCAATAACGATACTATAGTTGCTTATGATAATGCAGTTGCAAAACTACATGACGAAGTTGAGTTAGCGATTGCGGAAGACTTAGTAAACTATGATATTAATTCATCTGCTCTAGTTGTTGGTCAAGATGGAAATACATCTGCATTAAAACTACCTGCATTTGGTGATATAACTTTTGATTATGTTTACACTGGTGCAAGTGATTTTGTTCTTAATTATGTAAGTGGTATAGATGCTAATTGGTTATACGATTTCTCTGAAAACCAATATGTTAAAGAGTACTTATATGATGGTGCTTCAACTTACTGGGAATACTTACCATCTTGGATGGCAAATCTTGATTGGTTAAAACTACCTGCTTCTTTAGAAAACAGTGGTTACGATAACTTTGATTTCAATATCTCTGCTGGTACAGTTGATCTTTACATAGTAACTGAACTTGTAGATGGTGTAGATACATTAAACGCTTCTATGGGTGATCTTGTAAATGCAGATAACAATGTTACTTGGGTTGAAGTTGAGTTAAATGGTGATGAGCCACTAACAAACGATGAAACTAAAAATTACCATGTTTATAAAATAACACTTGATGTGTTTGCTGCTCTTAATATAGATATGGATGCAATCCTTCAATCTGTTAAAGATGCTGGTGACAGTGTAGTTGGTCTATTTAGTGACTCTAGTAACGCTGAAGTTACAGACACTAACACTACAAACTAAGGTCTAAAGAGTTCTCTCTTTAGTCACTTTACTTGAACTCTTTTAGGAGAGTTCTTGTAAGGTAATCTTACAATTTACAATTACTTAAATCTAAAACACACAGGCTTCATAATGTTAAAAAAACCTTTATTACTTTCATCAATACTTGCATCATCTCTTTTTGCTACAAATGGGGTGAATATGATTGCTACCTCAACTGTAAATAGATCAATGGGTGGAACTGGTGTTGCTCACTACACACAAGCTGCAAATGCTATAGGTATGAATCCTGCTCTTATATCTAAAGCACAAAGCATGGAAGCATCATTTGATGTTACATACTTTGGGGCAAGTGTTGCAAATACTATACAAGATTCAAACCCATTGGCTCAAGTTCCAGAACCAGTATATGCAAAGTCTTTAAATCATATAGATATGAGTTTTATTCCTGCTATGGCTTTTGTTATGCCAATAGATGATGAGTTCTCTTTTGGTTTTGCTTTTGCTGGTGTAGCAGGTATGGGTGTTGATTATGTTAACTCTCTTCCTACGCAAGAGATGGTAAATGCAAACAACAACCGTTCACCACATAGAAAAATGAAAACAAGTTTACTTCATATGAAGATGATACCAACTTTTGCTTATAAAACTGAAAATGTGAGTTTTGGTATATCTCCAGTTTTAGGTATGGGTTCTTTATCTATAAATTATGATGAAGATAGTGCTAAAGTAAACAGCAAGGGTGTACCTATACAATCAACTAGATCTGGTCTATTTGGAACAAATATGGGTGGTGAAACTTTAGAGTTTGCATTTGGTGCTGAACTTGGTATGAGTGTGGATGTTGCTGATAATTTTACAATTGGTTTATCTTACAAATCTCCTTTATCTTATGAGTATAAAAAAGTTGCTAACTTTGAACAGTTTGGACCTGATGCGGCAGCTGTAATGATTGATGATTATATGAAAGCAACAGGTAAAGGAAATTTAGCAGATTTAACAGACCCAAATGCACTTCATGATATTCTTACTAATGCAGGTTTACCATCATATGTAGCAGATACCCTAGTTGCTATTATGCCAACAACAGCTATAAAAGGTATGTTAGATAGAGCAGCAGCTACAGAGGAAAATTTAGATAATTTAGTGCTTGAACAACCTTGGGAATTTGCAATTGGTGCTGATTATAAATTAAATGATAATCTAGATATTACTGGAGATTATAGATATATAGCTTGGGGTAGTGCAGATGGTTATAAAGATTTTGGTTGGAACAATCAACATGTCTTTGCTATGGGTATGGAGTATAAGAAAAAAGCTTTTTCACTTAGAGGTGGTTATAACTACGCTGCTTCTCCTCTTGCTGAAACTAAAAATGGTGCAGGTGGTTTTGGTATGGGTTTAAATGATGTTCAAGGTCATACTATTTTTACTCAAGCTTTAGCTATGCTAAATATGGTTGGTTTCCCAGCTATTCCAACTACTCACTATACTTTTGGTATGGGGTATAAGTTTATGGACTCTCTAGATGTTGATTTTGCTTTAGTTTATTCACCAGAGGTTGAGCATACACAATCTGTTTTACTAAATCCAGTTCCTGATCTTAATCTTAATGGATTGGCACTTACATCTTTACCTGCTACTTATACAACTAAAATGTCAATTACAACACTTTCAATGGGAATTAACTACCAATGGTAGTTAATTAACCACTTCTTCATCTACATTGTGATAAATTTATCACACTTTATTTTTTAGGTTTATTATGTTCAAACTTTTACTTATATTTTTTATAATCTCATCTTCACTGTATGCTAAAAGAGTTTACAATATTGCTATTATTACTGATGGTGCAACTAAGTTTAGAGGGGATTATGAGGGACAACTTAAAAAAGAGATAGTATCTCTTCTTAATCGTGATTATAATGTTAGATTTCCAAAATCTATGAGAGTTGATGGGCAATGGAAGTATTTTGCTATTGCTGAGGGTATTAACAAGGCGATGAAGAACCCAAAAGTAAATCTTATTTTAACTATAGGTGCACTCTCCTCACATCTTGCAACTAGAAAGTCTAGATATAGAAAACCTGTTATCGCTACAACTGTTATAGATCCTAAAATGCAACATATCCCTTATAAAAATGGAACTTCTGGTAAGTATAACTTAACTTATACTAGTGGATACCTTTCTCTAAGTTCAGATATTTACAATATGAAAAAACTTTTAAAAGGTAAAAATGTAGCAGTTCTTATGAACTATGCCATGTTAAAGTACACTCCAGATGTTGGTAAATATCTTAAAAAAGCTTTTGAAATGGCTGAGCTTAATGCATCATTAGTCCCAATTAGAGCAAATGAGATAGATGATGACCTTTCTAAGATACCAGAAGGTGTGGATTATGTTTATACAACGCCACTTTTTCAGTTAGATACACAAGAGCGTATAAAACTTTATGATGATCTCAGAATTAAACAACTTCCATCTTTTGCTGCAGTTGGTCGTGATGATGTTGATTTAGGTGCACTTTTTGGAACTATCCCCAACACAGATAACAAAAGACTTATTAGACAGATATCTTTAAGTATCCAACAAATTGCTTTGGGTGTAGAGCCATCAAGCTTACCTGTTGATTTCAAAACAAATGCAGAGTTATCTTTAAATATGCAAACAGCTTATGATGTTGATTATACACCTGGATGGGATCTTTTATCTCGTGCAAATGTTATAAATGAGTCTGATGATAATTCACACTTTTTCTCTTTAGAGGAGATTATGAATAGAGCCATAGAGTATAATCTATATGTTATCTCTAGTAAACATGAGATTTTAGCTAGTAAAAAAAGCGTAGAGAGTAGTGATGGCCAACTTTATCCTCAACTCTCTTTAGGTTTTGATGCAGCTCAAATTGATGATGATAGAGCAAAGGCATCTTTTGGTGCTTTACCAAAATCAAAACTCGAAGTTAATCTTAAAGTAAAACAACTTGTATATGATCAAAGTGTTTCAAAAACTGTAAAAATTGATGAGACTATACAAGAGTCTAAAAACTCAAAATTAGCGTATATCAGACAAGATGTTTCACTTCAAGTAGCTATGATTTATCTAAACATAATGCAGCTAAAAACCAAACTTGTTATACAAAAATCAAATCTAGAGCTTTCAAAAAGTTCTCTTCGTTCAGCCCAAACTAAAAAAAATATAGGTATTGGTAGTAATTCAGATATATATAGATGGCAATCAAAAATTGCTAACGATAAAAAAGAGCTTCTTTTTACATATGCAGCTATAGAAAAGTCTAAATTTTCATTAAACTCTTTATTGGATTTACCTATGGATTTAAATATAAATCTTCAAGATATAGAGCCAGAAGATAGAATTTTTATGACTAGTAAAAGTGAGATAAGAGATTATTTTAGAGATCCAAATGGTTTTAAAAAGTTTGAAAAATTTATAGTTGCAGATGCAGCAAAACATTCTCCAAACCTTAGAGAATATTCAGAGATAGTTAAAGCTAGAAAAATTGCTACTGAGATGACTAAAACTGCTATGTATGCACCAAATATATATTTTAAAGGTGGAATAGCACAAGATCTACTATATCTGGATTTAGATGAAACAGCTCAGGCTGCATTGAAACAAAATGGTATAAAAAGACCAGATGCAACATCTTACTCTTTTGGAATATATGCTAATATGCCTTTATATACAGGGGGTACACTTACTAGTGAATATGAAAAGTCTGCTGAAGAGTTACTTGCATCAAAAACTTTGGAAACAAAACTTAAAAATGACATTGAGCTTAGAACTAGAAACTCACTCTATCAAGCTAAAGCTTCATATCTTTCAACAAGGTTAGCGCATGAGTCATATTTGGCTGCTAAAAAGAATCTTAATTTAATAAATACTGTATATGCTCAAGGTAATATAGATATTATTAACTTACTTGATGCACAAAATCAAACTTTAAATGCTGCATTAGTAGAAAATACAAATAAATATGGTTTTATGAGAGATATGCTTAAACTTCAAAGAGAGATAGGCAAGGTAAACTTTAGCATGAAAAGAAAAGCTTTTAAAGAGTGGTTTAAAGATATAGAAGAATTATAAGGATTATATGATGTTTAAAAAAGTATTACTTGGAGTTAGTGTCTTAGCTTTACTTACAAGTTGTGAGAAAAAAGAGCATAAAGAGACTATACGTCTTGCTAGAACTTTAGAGGTACAACCTGTTCATGCTACTTCTACTTATACATATAATGGTATAGCAAAAAGTGATGTCGCTGCTAGGCTTAGTTTTAATATAGCTGGTAAGGTTAAAAAAGTTTATGTTAAAGTTGGGCAAAAAGTTAAAAAGGGTCATCTTATTGCTGAGATAGACAACTCTCTTATGAGACTAAAAGTTAATGAAGCAGATGCCTCTTTAAGACAAGTGCAAACTAAACTAAACCATGCTAAAGCAAGATATAATAGAATTAAAAAGCTTTATGTAAATCGTTCTAGCTCTTTAAGTGATTTGGATAATGCTAGAACTGCTATGGATAGTGCAAAAGCTAGTTATAGAGCAATGCAAAACAGGCTAGAGCAAGCTAAGTTACAACTTACATATACAAAGCTTAAAGCACCTATCAATGGTTCTATATCTGATGTTTTAGTTCGTAAAAGTGAAAATGTTACATCTGCTGTTACTATAGCAACTATTGGTTCTACTAAGTCTATCAAGGTTCCTGTTTCAGTTCCTGGATCTATTATTGATGAGATAAATGAGGGGCAAAGATGTTTAGTCTCTTTTGACTCTATATCTAAAAGAAAATTTGAGGCTAAAGTTACTGTTGTTGGTCATAGTTCATCTAATAGAACTACTACATTCCCCGTAACTGTAAAGATTAAAAAACCAAGTAAAAAAATGCACCCTGGTATGACTGCTAATGTTACATTTGTTTTTAGTTCACGCTTAGGCAAGGGTAATTACATTATACCTGCACATGCAGTTTTGGAAGATGATAGTGGTACATTTGTATATATAGTGCAAGATGTCGAAAATGGCGTAGGTGTTATAGCAAAAAAGAATGTTAAAAGAGGAAAGTTAACTGCTAATGGTATATTGATATTAGATGGTTTAAAAAGAAAAATGCATGTATTAACTGCTGGTATGTCTCGTGTTAGTATAGGCCAAAAAGTAAGAGTTGAACTGTGAAAAGTATAACAGAACTTGCTATAACTAATAATAGGGTAACTTTAGCAATTATTTCATTTTTTATCATTGGGGGGATTGTAGCATTTTTCGAGATGCCTCGTGCTAAAGATCCAACTTTTATGATTAGAACTGCTGTTATAAATACTCAGTTTCCAGGAGCTACAGCTGAACGTATAGAAACACTTGTAACTAAGCCTTTAGAGCGTAAGCTTAGGCAGATTGAAGAGATAAGTTTTATAGAAAGTGAGAGTAAAAATGGACTCTCAACCATATATGTACATATACAAGATAAGTATTTTGATTTAGATTCTATTTGGTCAAAAATTAGGACTAAACTTAAACATGTTAGATTGCCTTATGGTAGTTCTGAAGCTACTATGTCAGACTCTTTTTCTGAAGTTTATGGAACTATTGTAACTATTGTTGGTGAGGGTTATACCTACGCTGAGTTGGATAAGATAGCAAATGATGTTAAAGAGGAATTTCTTAATCTTAAAAATGTTGGTCAAGTAAAACTTATAGGGCAACAAAAAGAGAAAATATATATTGAGTTTTCAAATGCCAAACTTGCTGAGGTTGGTATATCCCCTTCTGAACTTGCTGATATAATCAAAAAAAGAAATATTATAACACCAGGTGGTGCGATTACTATAGGCCCACAAAGACTTGTGCTTGAACCAACAGGAAACCTTAATACACTTGCTGAACTTGGACAAACAATTGTCCCTCTCCATGGGAAAAATGATATTTTACATCTTGAGGATATAGTTCAGATACATAGGGGATACTCTGAACCTCGTGATCCTCTTGTCCACTCGGATTCAGAAAGGTCAATTGCTTTAGCAATATCATTAAATCCAGGTGGAAATATACTTGATTTAGGTGATTCTGTAAAACATATGATAGAAAAGTTAAATGCATATTACCCTATAGGTATTGAGTTTAACCTTGCTTTTAATGAGCCAAATCTTGTTGAGTATATTATAAATAATTTTGTTCTATCTTTAATCGAAGCTATAGTAATAGTTATGGTGGTGATGTTAGTTACCCTAGGCCTTAGAACAGGTTTAATTGTTACATCTTTAATCCCGACATCTATTTTGGCAGCTTTATTTTTTATGTGGAAGTTAGACATTGGCCTAAATCAAGTATCTTTAGCTGCCCTTATTATATCTTTAGGACTTCTTGTTGATAACGCCATAGTTATAACAGAGTCTATTTTAGTGCGGATGGATGAGGGAGCAAGTGCATTAGATGCATCTATAAAAACTGTAGATGAGTTAAAAGTATCTCTTTTAACTGCATCATTAACAACTGCAGCCGCATTTTTACCTATATATATGGCAGAATCTGTAGCTGCTGAATACACAAAAGCCTTGTTTGAAGTTGTAAGTATAACACTTTTATCATCTTGGATTCTCGCTCTAACTCTAACACCAATGCTTTCATATATATTTTTAAAAGTTGGAAGTGAACCTAAGTTTACTTACGATAATCCTATGTGTAATATGTTTAAAAAATCTTTATGTTCTGCTTTAAGACATAGATACTTGACAATGCTTTTTTTAGGTGTGTTAATTGCTGGTTCAGTATTTATGAATATGTCTATACCAAAAATCTTTTTTCCACCATCATCTCAACCATCTTTAGTTGTAAATATAGGTTTGCCTGAGGGAACAAATATTGATAAAACTGAAGAGATTACAAAAGAGTTAGAGTTTTTCTTAAAAACTAAGCAACCAAATCAAGTTGAATCATATATTAGTTTTATAGGTGAGGGTAGTCCAAGATTTTGGATAAACAACACTCCAATGGGTAGATCATCTAAAACTGCAGAGGTTTTAGTAAATACTGTAGATATAGAAGCAAATGAAAATATTAAAGAGGCTATAGAGGAGTTTACAAATAAAAACTTTGCCGATGCCTTAGTTGTTGTAAATAAATTAGACAATGGTCCTCCTGTTAAAAACCCTTTACAATTACGTATATCTGGACCAGATATTGATAAGCTTCAAGCTTACGCAGATGATGTGAAAGTGATTTTAAAATCAACTTCTGGAGTTGTGAATGTAAGTGATGATTGGGGCTTATGGTCTGAAAAAATAGTTGTAGATATTAACCCATCTTTGGCTTACCACGCGGGTGTTTCATACTCAGATATAGCAAACTCTTTACAAATTGCTCTTAGTGGGCGTGAGATAACACAGTTTAGGTCTGATGATAAAACTACTCCCATTATCATGAGATCCTCTCAAAATGGACAAGTAGACTTGGATACTTTAAGAAGTACATTAGTGTTTGTTCCAGCAACTGGTCAATCTGTGCCATTAACGCAAGTTGCAAGCATAGATTTAGTTTGGAAGCCACCTATGATTATAAATAGAGATGGGGTTCATACAATTACTATTAATGCAGATGTTCTTGATGGAACAACAGTTTTTGATGCTAAAAGAGTTATAGACAAACATATAGATCTTTTAGATTGGAAAAATGGATATAGTTATGTTTACGGTGGAGAGATTGAAAGTTCAGCCTCTGCCCAAGAAGCTATAGGGGCTCAACTACCTTTTGCTTTTATGATTATACTTATGTTATTAATAATTCAGTTTAACTCTTTTAGAAGAACTGCACTCATCTTAATGACTATTCCACTTGGTATGATTGGTGTGATCTTTGGTTTATATATAACTTCATCTTATTTTGGTTTTATGACTTACTTGGGAGTTATTTCTTTAGCAGGTATAGTTGTTAATAATGCCATTATTTTGATAGAGCGTATTGAGTATGAGATTGATGTAAATAACCTTAGGCCACAAGACGCAATAGTTGAAGCGGCGCAAAGACGGATGAGACCTATTATGTTAACTACAATGACAACTATAGTTGGTCTTTTTCCATTATGGTTTTCAGGTGGACCTCTTTGGGAACCTATGGCTATCTCTATAATCTTTGGTTTAGGCTTTGCAACATTATTGACACTTATTGTTGTACCTATCTTCTACTCATTTATGTTTAGAGTTGGTTACGACAAAAATTATAAGTTTATTTTTGATGATACTTGTGCTTGGAAACCTAAAAATTAAGATATAAATTTTTCACACTGTTCACATTTTAAAATCAGGATGTGTAATGAAAACTTTATTTTATCTTTTGCTTGTTTTTTCTCTTAACATCTTTGCTTTAGGTGTTAAGGATTTGGAACATGCAAAAAACTATAAAAATCAAAATGTAGATTTATGGGTAATGAGTGAAAAACTTGATGGTATCCGTGCCTTTTGGAATGGTAAAACTTTACTTAGTAAAAATGGTAAAGAGTTACATTACCCAAGCTCTTTTATATACAACTTTCCCACATTTGCTTTAGATGGTGAACTTTATATATCTCGTCAAAATTTTGAATTAACTCAATCTATAATTATGTCAAAAAGTGGATCTTGGGATAAAATTACCTATAACATTTTTGAAGTGCCTTTTAGTGATGGAAATTTTTATGAACGTTTGTTAAAGGCGAAAAAATGGTTTAAAAAACATCCATCAAAATATATTAGCTTTATTGATCAGATAGAGTGTAAAAATACCAAGCATTTATTGTCTTACTTAGATAAACTAAGTAAGCTAGGAGCAGAGGGGGTGATGGTTAAAAATCCAAATTTACCTTACCAAACTTCAAGAGTATCTAGTATATTGAAAGTAAAAAAAGCTCATGATATGGAAGGTTTAGTTGTAGATATAAACTATAAAAATGAAAAATTTAAGAGTTTAGTTTTGAAACTAGATAATGGGATAGTTTTTAATCTTGGAAATGGTTACACAAAAGAGGAAAGATTAAATCATCCACACATTGGAGATATAGTAACTTTTAAGTATTATGGTTTCACAAAATATAAAAAACCAAAATTTGCCTCATTTTTAAGAGTAAGGCTAAAATAAGAGCTTTGTAAATAGCCTTGTGATATAATTTAAAATAAACACACATATTTATAAACAATATCATTTTTTTGCTTTGCTTATGAAGATGTGTTATACAAATAAATAAGAGAAATTATGAATAAAAATGTAAAAAAATGTTTATTTCCTGCTGCTGGATACGGAACAAGGTTTCTACCTGCAACAAAAGCAACTCCTAAGGAGATGTTACCTGTTCTTACTAAACCATTAATTCAATATGGAGTTGAAGAGGCACTAGAAGCAGGCTTAGAGACTATGGCTATAGTTACTGGTCGTGGAAAACGTGCTATAGAAGATCATTTTGATATCTCTTATGAACTGGAAAATCAGATTAAGGGAACTTCTAAAGAGCATTACCTAACACAGATTAGAGGTGTTATAACTAAATGTACCTTTTCATACACTAGACAAATTGAGATGAAGGGTTTAGGACACGCAATTTTATGTGGTGAAACACTTATAGGTGATGAACCATTTGCAGTTGTTTTAGCAGACGATTTATGTGATAATAAAAAAGATGGTGTTCTTGCTCAAATGATTGAGGTGTATGAAAAGTATAAATGCTCAATTGTTGCTATAGAAGAGGTTCCTCTTGAAGATACTAACAAGTATGGTGTTATAGCTGGTGAAGAGATAGAAAATGGTGTTTATAGAGTTAGCGATATGGTAGAGAAACCAGATCCTAAAGATGCACCTACAAATATGGCAATCATAGGAAGATATATCTTAACACCTGATATTTTTGATATATTAAGAGATACTAAAGCGGGTAAGGGTGGTGAGATACAGATAACTGATGCCCTTTTAGAGCAAGCAAAAAATGGTAAGGTTATAGCGTACAAGTTTAATGGTAAAAGGTTTGATTGTGGTAGTGTAGATGGGTTTGTTGATGCTACAAATTATTTTTATAAAAAAGAAAAAGGGGAATAGATGAAAGGTATAATACTAGCAGGAGGAAGTGGCACGCGCCTCTATCCAATTACAAAAGGGGTAAGTAAGCAACTTGTTCCTATCTATGATAAACCTATGATTTACTACCCACTTTCAGTTTTAATGTTAGCTGGAATAACAGAGGTTCTGATAATCTCAACTCCAAATGATCTGCCAAGGTTTGAGCAACTTTTAGGTGATGGTAGCGATATAGGTATGAAGTTCTCTTATGTTGTTCAACCAAGCCCTGATGGTTTGGCTCAAGCGTTTATACTTGGTGAAGAGTTTATAGGTGATGATGATGTATCTTTAGTTCTTGGAGATAACATCTTTTATGGTCATGGCTTAACAGAGCTTTTAGCTCAAAGTGTTAAAAATGCTGTTGATGAAAACAAGGCAACTGTTTTTGGTTACTATGTAAAAGACCCAGAGCGTTATGGTGTTGCAGAGTTTAATGAAGATGGTGTTGTTACATCTTTAGAGGAGAAACCAAGTGATCCAAAAAGCAACTACGCAGTTGTAGGACTCTACTTTTACCCAAATGATGTTGTAAAAAAAGCAAAAGATGTAAAACCAAGCCATAGAGGTGAGTTAGAGATAACAACTCTAAACCAAGCCTACCTAGATGAGCAAAGATTAAAAGTAGAGTTAATGGGCAGAGGTTACGCATGGCTTGATACAGGAACACATGAGTCTTTACTAGAAGCGAGTATGTTTATACAAACAATAGAAAATCGCCAAGGTCTTAAAGTAGCATGTATAGAGGAGATAGCTTTTGAAATGGGTTATATCTCTAAAGAGAAACTTATAGAGTTAGCTCAACCTTTGAAGAAGAACCAGTATGGGCAGTATCTGATTAATCGTGCAAATAATGGCTAAACTTGATAGAGCAAAAGAGTATATTGGTTTTTTAAAAGCTATATTTATTATGATTGTTGCCATAGATTCATCTTTGGTATCTTGGTTATTTAAAAACTCTTATTTAAACTCTTACTCTACATTGGTTATAATAGGTATAAGTATATCTTCTATAGTTATTTTAGTATTATTTAAATATATACTAAAAAAAATAGAAGAATTAGAGGAGATTGAATAATGGAAGCACTTGTTATAGGATTGTCTATAGGTTTGGCAACTATGGTTTATATAGTTTATACACTTGTTAATTATGATACAAAAGTGAAACACTAGATGAAATTTACAAAAACAGACATAGAAGATGTAATCATAATAGAACCAAAAGTACACGGAGATGAACGAGGCTACTTCGTAGAGACTTTTAGAGCAGATAAACTAGAAGAGTTTATAGGCTATAAAATAAACTTCTGCCAAGACAACGAATCAAAAAGCTCTAAAGGTGTTTTAAGAGGTTTACACTACCAACTACACCCAAGTGCCCAAACTAAACTAGTTAGAGTTATACAAGGTAGTGTTCTTGATGTAGCTGTTGACATTAGAAAAGATAGCCCAACCTTTGGTAAACATGTTGCAGTAGAACTTAGTGGTGAAAATAAAAAACAACTTTTAGTTCCAAGAGGTTTTGCTCATGGTTTTGTTGTTCTTGAAGATGATACTACTTTTGCATATAAGGTAGATAACTATTATTCACCTCAAAATGACAGAGGGATACTCTTTAGTGATGAAAGTTTAAATATAGACTGGAAACTGCCTTTAGATGAGTTAAAACTATCTGCTAAAGATAAGGTTCAACCAAAACTAAGTGAAACAGATGATATCTTTGAGTATGGTGTAAACTACTATGAATAATATCTTAGTAACTGGCTCAAACGGACAGCTAGGAAGTGAACTTAAGGTTTTAAGTACAAAGTATAAAGAGTATAACTTTTTCTTTGAAACAAGAGATACCTTAGATATAACAAATGAAAAAGATATAGAAAAGTTTATAAAAACAAATAATATAAATATCATCATAAATACAGCAGCCTACACAGCAGTAGATAAAGCAGAAAATGATGAAAAAAACGCTTTAGAGGTAAACTACAAAGCTCTAAGAAACTTAGCTAGTCTTGCAAAAACATCCAATTTAAAACTTATACATATCTCAACTGACTATGTGTTTGATGGAAGTAACTTCAAACCTTACAAAGAGGATGATAAAACAAATCCTCAAGGTGTATATGGTCAAACTAAGTTAGAGGGTGAAATAGCTATAAAACAGATAAACCCAAAAAACTCTATAATCATAAGAACATCTTGGGTTTACTCAAGCTTTGGCTCTAACTTTGTAAAAACAATGTTAAGACTAGGAAAAGAAAGAGATGAACTAGGTGTGATCTTTGATCAAGTAGGAACTCCAACTTACGCTAGAGACTTAGCACAAAGTATCTTAGATATAGTTCCAAAACTTGAAAATAATGTAGTAGAGATCTATCACTACTCAAACGAGGGTGTATGCTCTTGGTACGACTTTGCTAAGAGTATATTTGAACTTAGCTCTATAGAGTGTAAGGTTAATGCTATAGAAACAAAAGACTACCCAACACCAGCTCAAAGACCACACTATAGTGTTTTAAATAAATCAAAAATCAAAAACGATTTTCGTTTACTTATCCCTTATTGGAGGGATAGTTTGATAAAGTGTTTAGATATTTTACAAAAAGATAATTAGTGAAAATACTAATAATAAGTAGCTTTTTCCCACCTCAAAACTCTATAGCTTCTCTTCGTCCATACAGTTGGGCTAAATTTTGGACCAAAATGGGACATGATGTAACTGTTTTAACTACTAGTAAGAAACAATATCAAAATGATTTAAAATTAAATTTTAGTGATTTTAAAATGATAAATATAACCAACAACACTATAAATAGATTTATGAAAAGTTCAGCTGTTAGTGAGTTAAAAGTTTCTCAATCTAGTTCAAACAAAATCTCTTTAAAATTGAAATTATTAACTAAACTTAAAGATTTTATTCAAACTAGAGGTCTTTTGGGTGCTGCAAGAATGCCAGATTTTACAGATTTTATAATAGATGATTCATATAAAGCTATAAAAGATGAAAGTTATGATTTTATAATATCAACATCAGGACCATATAGTGAGCATCTAATTGCACTAAAATATAAAAAGAGATACCCTAAAACCTTTTGGATAGCTGATTATAGAGACTTATGGACACAAAATCATATATATAAAGGCTTGTTTCCATTTACATTAGTAGAGAATTATTTAGAAAATAGAGTAAATAACACAGCAGATTATATAACATCAGTAAGTGACCCTTTAGTTAATCAGATTAAAGAGAAATATAAACTTACAAATGTAGTAACTGTAGAAAATGGTTTTGATATAGAAGATTTAGATACTATCTCTAAAGATAAATATTGGGAAGATGATAAAATAAGATTAGTATATACAGGAAGTATATATAAAGATAAACAAGACCCATCACCATTGTTACAAGCAATAGAAACATTATCTAAATCTAAAAATCAAAAATTATTAGAAAGATTAGAACTTATATTTGTTGGTGGTAACAAGGCAGATTTAGATGATTTAATAGAAAAGTATAATGTTAAGAAATGGGTTAGTTATGGAGGATTTTTACCAAGAGAGGACTCTCTTAGAATGCAAAGAGATGCTCACGCATTAATATTTTTAGAGTTTAAAGCACCTGGAGTTGATGGTATATTAACAGGTAAATTATTTGAATATCTATGTTCAGGTACACAAATATTAGGTATTGGTGTAACAGATGACTCCTCTGCTGGAAAACTAATAAAACAGAGTGGACAAGGTATAAATTTTGGTAAAGATAGTGAAAAAATTATAAACTATCTTTTAGAACTTTTAAAAACTAATGAAAAAGTAAAAATTGATAAAAATAATGAGATCATACAAAGATATTCAAGAGAATCTCAAGCTAAAAGAGTTTTAGAACTTTTAAATAAAGGTAATTTAAAATAATGAAAAAGTATAAAATAGCAATAATTGGTTTAGGCTATGTTGGTTTACCTTTAGCTCATGCATTTAGTAGTAAGTATCTAGTAGTTGGTTTAGATATAAATCTAGATAGAGTTAATGAGTTAAACAGTGGTTTTGATAGAACACAAGAGCTTACTAATGATGAGGTGAAAGAATCTATTAAAAATGGTATGTTATTTACTAGTGATATTGATGATGCTAAAGATTGTAATATATATATTGTAACTGTACCAACACCAATTGATAGTAAAAACAAACCTGATCTTACGCCTATTATAAAATCAACTCAGTCAATAGGAAAAATTCTTAGTAAAGATGACATTGTTATCTATGAATCAACAGTTTATCCAGGAGTAACAGAAGAGGTTTGTGTTCCTATTTTAAAAGAGATGAGTGGATTAAAGTTTAATGAAGATTTCTTTTGTGGTTATTCACCTGAGCGTATTAATCCAGGGGACAAAGAGCATACTGTTACAAAAATATTAAAAATTACATCTGGTTCAACTCCAAAGACAGCTGAAGAGGTTGATAATCTTTACAAATCTATAATCACTGCTGGGACATATCTAGCTCCTAGCATAAAAGTTGCAGAGGCTGCAAAGGTTATAGAAAATACACAGCGAGATGTAAATATCGCACTTATAAATGAGTTAGCGCAAGTGTTTGATTTACTAGATATCAATACAAGAGATGTTATTGAAGCAGCCGCTACAAAATGGAATTTTATAAAACTTTTTCCAGGTCTTGTTGGGGGACACTGTATAGGTGTAGATCCATACTATTTAACCCATAAAGCACAAAGTTTAGGTTATATGCCAAACCTTATACTTGGTGCAAGACAAATTAATAACTCAATGAGTAAGCTTATATCTGATAAAACAATAAAAGCTATGGTAAAAGAGGATAAAAAACTAAAAAATGCAAATATTTTAGTTATGGGTGTAACATTTAAAGAGAATTGTCCAGATATGAGAAACTCCAAAGTTCTTGATATAATAAAAGAGCTTGAAGAGTTTGCTTGTAATGTAAATGTTTATGATTATTGGGTAGATGAAAGTGATGTAAAAACTAAAAAATTAAATTTTGTTAGTAAACTACCACTAAATAGTAAAAAATATGATGCGATAGTTGTAGCAGTAGGACACGATAAATTTAAAGAGATTACTACAAAAGAGTATGAATCTATGTCAAAAGGTACACCTATAGTTATAGATGTAAAAGGGATAGTAGAAAAACCAACATGGAGATTATAAAAATGGGTAAAAATTTTGCACTTATAGGAGCTAGTGGATATATAGCTCCTAGACATATGAAAGCGATAAAAGAGACTAAGAACAATCTTGTGGTGGCGTTTGACCCTTATGATGGAATAGGGGTAATGGATAGTAATTTTCCACAAGCTGATTTTTTTACCGAGTTAGAAAGATTTGAGGATTTTATTGGAAAATATAGTCGAGATCATGATGATAAAATAGATTATATTGCTATAGCTTCACCTAACTATTTACATAAAAGCCACATTAGATTGGCTCTTAAAAGTGATGCTAATGCAATATGTGAAAAACCACTTGTTCTTAACCCTGATGATATAGATGAACTAAAAATCATTGAACAAGAAACAGGTAAAAAAGTTTACAATATTCTGCAACTTCGTTTACATCAGTCTATTATAGAGCTTAAACAAAGAGTTTCAAAAGAGCTAGAACAAAATCCAAATAAAATATATGATATTGATTTAACATATCTTACAAGTCGTGGGAAATGGTATTTTGAAAGTTGGAAGGGAAAAGAGGAAAAATCTGGTGGTATCGCTTCCAATATAGGTGTTCACTTTTATGATATGCTTTGCTGGATATTTGGAGATGTTGAAGAAAATATAGTTCATGTTAAAACAGAAGATACAAATGCTGGGTATTTTAAACTTAAAAATGCAACTGTTAGATGGTTTTTATCTGTAAATTATGATTATATTCCACAAGAGATTAGAGATAGTGGAATGAGAACATATCGCTCTATAGCAGTTGATGGTGATGAGATAGAGTTTAGTGGTGGATTTACTGACTTACATACTAAGAGTTATGAGCATATATTAAATGGTGGTGGATTTGGGCTTGATGAAGCTTATGGTAGTATAAAAACTGTTTCTACTATTCGTCATCTTGATGCTGTAGGTCTTAAGGGTGATTATCACCCTTTTTGTGAAAAAGTTATAAAAAAGTAAATAGATGGCTTTATACTTTGCTCATAAATCAGCTTATGTTGATGATAATGTAAATATAGGTGATGATACAAAAATTTGGCATTTTTCACATATACTTTCAGATACACACATAGGTTCAAAATGCTCTTTTGGACAAAATTGTGTTGTAGGTCCAAAGGTTAACATAGGAAATGGTGTTAAGGTACAAAACAATATCTCTATTTATGAGGGTGTTGAGATAGAAGATGATGTATTTTTAGGACCATCTATGGTTTTTACTAATGTTATTAACCCTAGAGCATTTATAGTAAGACGAGATGAGTTTAAAAAAACGCTTCTTAAAAAAGGGTGTTCTATTGGTGCTAATGCAACTATAGTTTGTGGTGTAACTATAGGCGAATATGCACTTATAGGTAGTGGTGCAGTTATCAATAAAGATGTTAAAGCATACGCTCTTATGGTTGGTGTTCCTGCTAAACAGATTGGATGGGTTGGTATATCTGGTAACACTTTGGTGTTTGATAAAAATAATATGGCAGAAGATAAATTTGCAAGATATAAACTAGAAAATGAAACTTTAAAGGTAAGAAATAAATGAAGATAGATTTTGCAAACCTAAAGTACCAACATGAATTATATAAAGATGAGATAGAGCTAGCTATTCTCAAAGTTACAAGAGATTGTAGCTTTATCATGGGTGAAGAGGTTTCTAAACTAGAAAACAATTTGCAAAATTTTACATCTGCAAAAAATGCTATTACTTGTAGTAGTGGAACTGATGCCCTATTACTTTCAATGATGGCTTTAGATATAAAAGCAGGTGATGAGATTATCACTACCCCTTTTACATTTATAGCAACTGCTGAAACTATTGCCTTTTTAGGAGCTACACCTGTATTTGTAGATATAGATGAAAAAACTTATAATATAAATCCAAACAAGATAGAGGAAAAAATTACACCTAAAACAAAAGCTATTATTAGTGTAAGCCTTTATGGTCAACCCTCAGATATGGATGCTATTAATCATATAGCAAAAAAACATAATCTTAAAGTTATTATTGATGGTGCACAAAGTTTTGGAGCTACATATAAAGGTAAATCTGAAGTTCACCACGCAGATATATACACTACAAGTTTTTTCCCAGCAAAACCACTTGGATGTTATGGAGATGGTGGCGCTGTACTAACTAATGATGATGATTTAGCAAAAAAGATAAAAATGTTAAGAGTTCATGGTCAAGATAAAAGATATCATCATAAATATATTGGGATGGGCGGTAGAATGGATACCTTACAATGTGCAGTTGTTAATGTAAAACTAAACCACTATACAAAAGATTTAGCACTTAGACAAGAGGTTGCACAAAAATATACACAAGCTTTTAAAAATAAAAATTTTGTTTTACCTGATCAAAACGAAGAGACAACATCTGCTTGGGCACAGTACTCTATAAGAATTGATAACAGAGATGAAGTACAAGTAAAACTTAAAGAGTTTGGTATCCCTACAGCAGTGCACTACCCAATGCCATTACATCTACAAGAGTGTTTCAAATATCTTGCTTACAAAGAGGGAGACTTTTTGATTTCTGAAAAGATTAGTAAAGAGATTATGAGTTTACCTATGAACCCGTATGTTAGTGATGAAGAGATTGAGTATATAGCAGGGATATTATAGTTGTTAAATAAATTTAAGCCAAAATCAGAGTTTAGTCGTAATGTTCTTACTCTTATGAGTGGAACAACGATTGCACAAGCTATACCTATAGCTATAAGCCCAATATTAACAAGAATTTATACACCTGAAGATTTTGGTTTATTTGCTTTATATATGAGTATTGCATCAATTATAGCTCTTGTAGCTACTGCTAGATATGAACTTGCTATTATGCTTCCAAAAAAAGATGAAGATGCTGTAAATATAGTGGTACTATCAATAATAATATCTTTTTTTGTAAGTTTAATATCTTTAATAATAGTTTTTATTTTTAATGATCAAATTACAAATTTATTGGGAAGTAGTGACATATCAAATTGGTTATATTTTATACCTATAACAGTTCTTTTAACTGGCATTTATCAAAGTTTTAATTATTGGTTAAATAGAAAAAAACAGTATAAAAGATTGGCAACAAGTAGGGTTGTTCAAAGTGGTACAACTGCCTTTACAAATCTTGGTATGGGATTTAATGGTTTTGGTAGTAGTGGTCTTATTTTAGGTGGTGTTTTAGGTCAGGGTGTGGCTACTGCAATTTTAGGAAAAATGATTTATAAAGAAAATCGTTATAGACTAAAAAAAACTAAAAAACTAAAAATTTTTGCACTAATCAAGAGATATAAAAAACTACCAATATATAATTTACCAAACGCTTTAATTGATGGACTTAGGCTTTCTGGTATAAACGTTTTAATAGCAAAATTTTTTACAACTGCTACATTGGGTCAGTTCTCTTTGGCTTGGAAAATGGTACAAACTCCTATGTCATTAATTGGTAGTTCATTGTCTCAAGTGTTTTTTCAAAAGCTTTCTAGCTCTTCTAAAGGTGATTTATATAAGATACTAATAACATTTATTTTAAAAGCTTCAATTATATCTGCACCAATATTTTTATTTATTTATATATTTGCTGAAGATATCTTTATATTTGTTTTTGGTAAGAACTGGAAACTTGCAGGTGAGGCTGCATCTGTCATGACACCTTGGCTGTTTTTAAATTTTATTGCTTCTGCAATTGCAAATTTATTTATAGTATTAAATAAACAAGAGATTGTTTTGTTTGTATCAATAATCTATATGATATTACCAATATCGATTTTAATTTTTTTTAATAATTTAGACTTTATATATCTACTTAACCTTATTAGCATTGGGATGAGTATTGTTTTAGTATTTTATATATTGTTAGCATTAATATACACAAAAAAGGGACAAATATGAACTATACTAATGAAGAGTTAGCATACCTAAGAGGAGAAAAATTTAGTAATGGTGCTAAATTTGAGCTTATTAACAAAAGTGATTATGTAAATAGAGATGATTATCTTTTACATCTATCTAAAAATAAAACAGTGATACATTTGGGGTTTGTAGATCATATTCCATTAATTGATGAAAAGATTAAAAATAAAAAATGGCTACATAAAAAATTGATTGATAACTGTAAAATTTGTTTCGGAGTTGATATTAATAAAGAGGGGATAGATTATATTAAAGATAAACATAAGTATTCTAATCTTTATGCTTTAGATATAATCAATGATGAGATACCACAAGAGATAGCAAAAGAAAAAATTGATTATTTATTAATACCAGATGTTATAGAACATATTGGTAATCCAGTAGAGTTTTTAAAATCTATTAGAGATAAATTCGATAATATCGATAAAATAGTATTAACTACACCAAATGCATTTCGTTTAAATAATTTTATTTTTTCATTAAAAAATACAGAGTGTATAAATACAGATCATAGATTTTGGTTTACACCTTACACTTTATCTAAAATTGTTACAGATGCAGGTTTTAAAATTGAAAATATTGGTTTTTATGAACATGGAGTTTTAGGTAGAAGACAAATATTTAGAAAGTGGTTTTTATCTAAGTATTTTACTTTTAAAGATACATTGATTATTGAAATAAAATTTTAATAATGGAAAAAATACTATTAATCTCATCATCTTTTCCATATTATCCAGGTGAGCAATTTTTAGAAACAGAGATTAATTATTATGATAGTGTTAGTTTAAGAGTTTTACCTCTTAATGCTAATGAAAAATCTAGAACTATCTCCAAGCATATTAAACTAGATAAGTATATTGTAGATAAAAAGTGTAAGGTATTTTGTAAGATATATTATATATTGAAATCAATGCTTAATATAATTT
>WFNF01000084.1 GCA_015488775.1 Helicobacteraceae bacterium | reverse complement strand
GTGTCTAACATAGCTTGGTTGTCTTTAGACTCAATGATATATTCATCTAAATCATTAACATCAACAACTTCAACCATACATCCTACTTTTAAAGCTTCTTGGGCAGAGACGCTACCTTGAGCATAAAGTGTATCATAAAGATTTTGAATAGTAGTTACACCATAAACACCTGATGGCATAGATGCAAGTTCACTTAATGAGTAATGTTCTTTATAATCTACTATAAAATAGAAAAACTTATTAGCATATTTTATAAATATTTTTTTTCAAAGACCAATAATTATCAAATAAACATATGTAATCACTTAATCATCCACCATAGTTAAAAAATTATCAACATAAATTACTGGCATAATATTTAGCAAATTAGTTTTCAAATCATTGATAAAACTTTCTAAAATTATAAAATCTTCATCATATATATTATAATTATATTTTTTACTATACAAATCACACCAAACAGACATTACCTGATCAAACACTTCTATATTTGGTGAAATTTGATTCCACTTCCATTTTCCTACACCATGCACACTTGTTAAAATCTCTTTTGTTTTTGAGTTATAAATAATAGGATCACCTATAACTTTTCCAATTACAATCCAATCTTTATTACAGTCTTGGTCTACATAACCCTCTTCAAATGCAGGGATATCTTCCAAGCATGACAAACTTAATTCTTCTGCTGACCAAGGGATTTCTATACTTTTATCGCCAATGAATCTTAACCAAGTATTAAGTTGTTTATCAAACTCTAAATTAGCTTTTTTATTGCCATAACTTTCTATATATTTAAAATTACAATTTTCTTTAAACATCTTGTACCTTATTGTATTCCTAATACATAATTTTAAGGTGCTATTGCCCTAAATTAATAATAACAAAAGCCCAAAATTCTTTTTTAATATTTTTATCTGGTTCATCTACATATCTTACTAATGACCAAGAAGTGTCTGGCCAATGTAGGTTTGCATATGAGCCATTATATATACCTTCTTCTAATGGTGTACTCATATCTAATGAATTATATATCTTTACTTTATCACCTTTTTTAGCAAATACTCCAAGGTCAATTGTAACTGTATCTTCCCTATTTGGATTTAAAACAACAAGGTTTGCTCGTCTTGCATCATACTTATTTGGACGAATGTATGATTTTATTTCATTAAGAGCAAACTGACCATTATAATAATTATAATGAGTATTTGATTTGTCTTCATCACAGTCAAAGTCTTCACTTGCATAAGCAGAGTAATATAAATTGTTAGAACATTCTCTATCTGATGGCGTTTTATAATATCTATCACCATTAGCATCATACTTTTCACCATTAACATATAAATCATTTTCAAAAATCAAGTAAGGGTACTTTAAAGCGTAAGAACTTATAAAATTTTCATTAAATTTGATGTTTCTACTATCAACAGATCCAATATAAATACCATTTCCATCTTCCACCTCTCTTGCAGCAAAGAAAATATTGCCTATAACTGAAAAATCAAAAGTTTTTTTAACTATAGTAGAGTATATTTGCAGTCCATGTCCCATGTGTCCTGCAATTATGTTATCTGAAATCAAACGAGTAGTCCCTGTCGCATTTTGTTGATACAAAGCATGCCCATGACTTCTATCTTTATCTGTCCAACCATTATCATAAATAACATTTCCATATATCTCTAAGTTTGAGGCGATACTCCAAGCAGACATCCCCTCAGATAACTTGTGAGCTCTTGTGTTAATAACTTTACAATGATCAACAGCTTCAGTAATATTTGGTTCCAATCTTTTTGTTGCAGTCTCATCTAAAGCAGAATAACCACTGGTATCAAAATAATAAGTTTTCGAAGTGTTATGAGGACGCCAATCATCAACAATATTTCCGAAAAAATCAAACATATCAGGTTCACCAACTTGGCGTATATAAGTCATCTCTACATCCCAAAGCCATACCCAACTACCTGCAACATTAATTCCAGCATTAATTTTTACTGCATTAAAGTCACCATTTTGGGCTCTAAAATGTATAGGTTTATCAGTAGCACCAGATACCAAGATTTTGTAAGGAACAATTGTACTTGCATTATTTTCAGGGTTGTTATATTCACCTTTAATCATCCAAACAACAGAGTTAGGAGAGATACTATGTTCACCCTTAGTTACACTATAAAAATCCCATGGAGAGTCTTTAGTACCTAAATTAACAGATTTTCCACACACTGTCTCATTTGTTTCATCTCCTAAACATAAAGGTGCAACATAAAACTGCTTTGTACTTGAAGAAAAATGAGATATTGCAGAATCTCCCCAAATACTTTTTGTAGCATATGGAGCGATACCTTCCATCACAGACTTACTTACATCAGTTACAGGATCTTCTTTTGACAAAGGTTTATCAAGATTTAGTTTTGTATTTTTAACTTCATCTACTAAAACATCTTTTGATATTTTTTTATCTGCTCCCACTTTTTCACTAGCTGACTTATCATCAACAACATCATTACATCCAATAAAACTAATCGCTAATATTGGTAATACAAGTGTTTTTATAATACTCTTATACATTTGAAACCTTTTTTGTTTGGCTAACTTTAAATTACTTTTCTATATCATCAATAAGCACAACATTACTAATATTTACATCAAACAATTTTGTTGTGTCAAACCTGAATCTTGGGAATTTATTTGAGCCATCGCCTTTGAATTTTATCTCGTTTACACCATTAACTAAGGTGTAGTCTAAATCTGTGTAAGTGCTTACATTGTAGGTTCTAAAACCAGTAACCTTTGCGATACCTTTTGTTATCTTTGCATTAAAACGAAGCGTGTAGTCAAATGATCCTTTTAAATTGTATTTTGTTTTAAGTAAAAGTTCCCCTTGATTGTCACTATCACTTGCTTTTGTTATGGAGATACTAATGCTTTTGTTTGTATCTTTTTTACTTATCGCTTCACAACCTTGATTTAACCAAAGAGATATATAATCAAAAAAATCACCCTCATTTGTTGAGATGTTTTTTATCCCCTCTTTGATGTATGGTTCATCTATAACATAAGTTTTAACGCCATTTACAAGATACACCTTATGATCACTTCCCTCAACTCTTTGTCCATTTATAGAGATATCATTTACCTCTTCTATCCAACCATGTTGTGGTTCAACTAGTACAGTTGCACCATCTAATCCTAAGTAGATATTACCATCACTCATTTTTTCTAAGCTTCCACCTGTACTTGTAAATGTTTTAGCAAAGGTATGATTATATAAAATCTCTGATGTGTCTATATCTACACCAATCAAAACTAATTCTCTTTTATCATTCGCACTAGCAATAAGTACTTTGTTTTTATCATATCTTATAATGGTGCTTCCTCTTGTTATGGAACTCCATTGCATCACAGCGTTAGAAGGTAAAGTAAGATTATGTATCTCGTTTGATTTTTTATCCATCACAGCTAAATCTAACTTATTTGCACCACTAAAAGTTTCACATAAAATTACAAAGTAATCATCTGTAACAACTCCTGCTCTTGGCGTATGCGAAGACATCAGAGCTTCATCTCTATACCCAACCATCCTATAATCATCATCTAAATCAACAGTCGTAATACCTAAACCACGTCCGTCTCTTTCCCATTCACCAAAAGCATATAACATATTACCCTCGCCTTTTAGTAGAACATAGTTTTTATGTTGTCCACCACCAGTTCCACCAACACTAGCGCCTTTAATATTTGGTGAGTTATAGCGAGAGTAACCTATGAATTTAGGGTTGTTTTTTTCGCTTTTAACATTAGGGTTATATGAACCTTGAGTGTTATCCCAAGGTAGCTTAGGGTCATACTCATACAACATCCCAGATGGGTAACCACTAAAGTACAACTTACCATTTATAACTGTATTTGCGTAAAATGAAAGTAAACCTGAATAGTTTTTACTCAAAGAAGTTTCTACATCTAACACAGCAAAACCTGCGTATGCATCACCTACAGAGATGATTTTACTTCCAACTTTTGCTATATCATCAAGTTTTATTGGGTAATTTTTTACATTATGTATAGGTATCTCTATCCAAGGTGTAGATACCTCTTTTTTAAACCATAAAGATGTATCTGTAGAGCCTGGAGCTGGGCTATGTCCCGTACTAGATATTTTATAAGGTTTAGCAACAGGTGCAACACTATGTGATACAAAAGTTTCACCATGATTATCCCAAGGGCAAGTGTCTTGATTTAAACCATTAGTCGCTTTTGTCATTTTTCCATCTTTTAACCAATAAACTCCACCATCTATAGGCTTGTTATCTGCGTCAGTTGAATCATTAGGTATATATACCCAACAACCATATTTTCCTTGTGCAACTGTAACCCAAGATGGGCAAGAGGCAAGTTTTTTCCCTGTTGAAGTGGCTTTATCCATAGTATAAACTCTATAACCTGTACCATTTCCATTGGTTGATTCGTAAAGATGTGTTAAGTCTGCTGCTGCATTTCTATTTGCTGCATTGTCTCCATTTGGATGTGAGGCATCAACATTTAAACCCTCCCACACTTTGTAAGTTTTACTTGTTATGTCATACTCAGCAATACTAAGCTTACCATTATATGATCCACCTAAAACAAGCTTGCCATCAACACCTAAAACCATAGATGGATACAAGATATTTTTTCCTAATTGATTGGGTACATCACCTATGGTAATTATCTCTTGAGTGTCAGCATCGTACTTTGTAAATTTACCTGAAAATCTGATGTAAGTGTTTAAGTCACCTCCAACAACAGCGCCTGCTCCATTAATCGGAGTGCCTTCTAAAAACTTATCGTAGGTTTTATCCTCTTCCTGCGTTGTAAGGTTAATCACTTTTATCTGATTGTTATGAGAGTATGTGGTGTAGTAAATCACCAAAGCTTTCCAATAATTGTTTTGTTTATCATAAATGATAGAAACATAGCCTCTTCCTGAGATAGAAACTAAAGAGTTATTTGCATCACTAGGAGTTACTTTATATCTTTTTAACTTACCAGCAATCACACTTTGATCTCTAAATATTTGTACTTTTATAGCCCTTACAATCCTTTGAGAACTAACATCATCTTTTAATATAACATCATAATATTTTAAACCATACTTACTTCCATTAGCATCTATACTTACAACGCCACTTGTAGAGTTTAAGTCCATAAAATCAGGCATATCTACAATCTCGTATGAGGTCGCCCCATCTGCATGTAAAGTACCTTGAACACTATTGCCAACTAAAACATTTAAACTTATAGTTTCAAATGTTTCAGCTTTAAGTGTTGCTACTGCTTTATTTGTATTTGTCTCATCACTACTATTTTTATCTTTTTGAGTATCTACAGAACTTCCACCACCTAAATCTTGCGTACCTTTTTCATCTACTGTAGTTTTTACACTTGCATTTTTATCTTTTATGATATCTACGTTTGAGCTACAAGAGATAAATAAAATTGCTAAAACTGATAATATTATTACTTTCATACTAACTACTTTGGATTCACAGTTTTAAGAAGGTTTTCATGTCCAGTAAAATAGATATTGCCATTTGCAAACTCCATCTTGCTTTGAAAAGGCATATTTCCATGTGCTTCAACCGTTCCTGTTTTATCTATGGTAACTAAAGTTCTAGCTGACATCCATGTATATATATAATCACCATGAGCCATAAATGTAAAACCATCTATAAAAGCAGTTCCATGAGGTTCAACACGCATATAGTTACCAGTTTCTATGGTTTTTACCATAACAACCTTTTTCGTATAAGTATCTATCATATAAAGATACATACGAGATGAGTATAAAGGTGTTTTGTTATCTGATGTTCCACCATTACTACTTAAACCTATGATGTATCTATCATCTATAGTAGCTATGCGACCTACATCCATGGCAGGAAGTCCTTTTAGTGGAGTGTATTCCTCTTCAAACTTATCTGTTTTGGGATTAAACATCATAATCTTTGGAGTTGCAGGCCTAGCTTTTCCACCATAAGTAGAGTTATCTACTGCTTGTGTTGCTATGGCTATTTTTCCACCAACTTTTATCATATCACGAGGTTGATAGTTTTCAAACATCCCTTTTCTATAAGCAAGCTTTTCACCTGTTGAAGTGTTCCATTTTATAAAAGCTCCACCTACACCTGAGCGGTACTGCATACCAGTAAAGTAAACCATCTCATCAACTTGAACCATACCTGTAGTTCTATGGATATCTATATCAACACCATCTCTTAAATCATTTTGATCAGATATTTTTCTTAAGTAACCTAAAGAAGCATCAAAATTATCTTTTGAAAACTGTTCATTAGTTGGGTTTAGTGTGTAAACTCTAGTAGTTGCCGATGGGTAACCTGAAAACAGAAACTTCTTTTTGTTATCTGAGTAATCTAAAAAAGTTTTATATACATTTGGAGATACATGGTATGAGCCTAAATACTTTGTACTTTCATCATCAAGATTCATCATTGAGCTACCTGAGTACGAGCGTCCAACAATCATCATACGATTATCATCAACAACTCTAAGTGATTTTACAAGTTGTACATAAGTATCAACCTCTTGAGTAAAGTTATGCTCTACATTGTTTATAAGTGCCCCATACTTTACCTCACCCACTCCTTTTCTAATAGGATAAATTTTTCCTAATTGAAGGTGTGTAGTTTTTGGTTTAGCAAAACCAGGAGTAACACTCCAATAATCATGATAAGCCCAATACCCAGTTGGATTATCACTTGGATGGTTGTTTGCATAAGTATGATTTACATTCCAAGGTGGGTTAGAATCTAGTGACTCAACAGGGTAAACCTTACCATTAAACAACCAAGCTTTTTTATCTACTCCATTAACATCTTTATATCTAAGCCCCACACCATCTGGTAATTGTTCTACATTAAAAAACTTACCTACAAGTAGTTTTTTACTTGTATTATTGCTTTTATTTACGGCTATTAGCTCCCAAGGGTTATCTCCTATAGCTTCATATATATGTGTGTTATCTACACCTATATCTCTGTTTCTATTTAAGTACAAATCTTTATAATAATCTGTTACATAAGTATAATCACTCAAATCATTAGGATTTATCTTTGCGTAAGAAGCATAATGAGTTTTCTTTTTATGATTAGAACCACCAACATATAAGTAACCATCAACACCTAAAGTAAAAGAGAAACTCTCTCCATTTATCCCATCAAGGTCTAAAGCTCTTTGATTAAACTCTTTTGTATTTGGATCATAATAAGCCAAAGTTACTGCGTAAGTACCAGGATTAACACGTTTATCACCTATAAGCATAAACAGTTTGCCACCTGCGTGTATAGCCAAACCACCAAAACGCTGTTGGTTTGAGTTGTCTATAACTCTATGGCAAGTGTCATCACTAGCATGACAAAAAATCCAGTTGTTTTTTCCATAATACTTTTGTGCAGTGTACATCATAAAAACATAAGAGCCATTTTCATCTACACTGTAAAAAGGCCCATTACCATCAGCTTGTTCTATCCCAGTTTTTATCTCTTCAAAAGATATATCTGAAGAGTTATTTTTAATAAGAGATATAATCTCTTTTGAGTTTTGAGTTGAAGGAACAACAGAGGGAACATCTTTTTTTATCTCAACATTTGTATTTGTTGAATCACCATCATTTTTATCTTTTTTTACCTCAGCGTTTGCATTTGTTGAATCACCACTATTTTCCACCTTAACTTGACATGCACTAAACATTAAAAGTAAAGCTATTGCTAAAACTATTTTCATTTTTTCTCCCTAGTAAAGCTCTTTAAGCTCTTTTTTTATTAAAATATCTTTCATTTTCCACGTAGATGGAACCATCTTATCAACTCCAAAACCAACTCTTAAGCGTTTATTTTGTGCTAAAACGCCAACTGTAAGTTCAACTCGTTTTGTCTCTCCTGCTTTAACTGTTACACTAGCACGACCATCGTATTCAACAGAGTTTATAATTATATCTCCACCACTTATGGACTCTATAGTCATAACTAAAGTGATTTTAGAGTTATCATCTACACTAGTGTTATCATAAAAAAATGCGTTTTTATACTCAGCAGTTCCAGTCTCTTTTAAACTTACTTCTACATCAAAAGGCTTAGTTGATGTTGTTTTAAAAACTATATTGTCGTCTCCTTTAGAAACAGAGGTGATATCTACAATCTTTCTTTTATCTGTTTTCTCAAAACCATACTTCATTTTTAATGGTATCTCTTGAGTCTCCTTACCACTAATATAAAGAGTATCTTTATATGCAGTTATCTTTCCAGATTTTCCAACATATCTAGTAGCTATCTCAGCATCTCCTGTATTTGGTTCAATCCTTAAGATAAGAGTTGAGTTTGTGTTCATATATACAAAACCATCTTTTACAAAGATACTTGCATTGTCTTTTTCATTACTTAACTTACCAACATTTGTTGCTAAACCCAAGTCACGATTATAAATGATTTTATTTTTGATCACATTAATATTCATAATAGCAGCATTACCAACTTTGCTTCTTGTAGATATAAAAAGGTTTTCATCTGAGCCTTTTGCCCAAAGCCCAACTCTTGATATATCTTTATCTGGAACAATCACATAATCAATCTTTTTTGTTTGTGTGTTTAACATTCTAATCTCAAAAGCTGATGAACCAGATATTTTAGAACAACCTAAAGCGATATATTTACCAAAAGCTTTCATTTGAGTTATCCAAACATCCTCAAAACCCTCTCTAATCCCACCATGTTCATTAGTCTCCATGTTGTACCACTCAACACCTCCACCAACGCCAAAACGCATCCATCTTCCACCAAAGTAAAGTAAACCATCTTGACCAGTTGTTACAGCATAATTTTTATGATTTTCAGAAACTAAATTCATATGACCTATGTTTTTAGGGTTAGTAACTTTAACTTTTTTATCTGGGTGGTAATTGATGCCTGGCAAAGTGTTATCCCAAGGTTTACGAACATCATAAACAAGAGTTTGTCCATTTGGGTAACCTGTAAAAGTAAGATAAGGGTAAGAGTAATCATTAGCATAATAACTTAATCCACCATCTACGGGATTATAAGCCTTAAAACTTTTATCATCTATATCTTGAAGAACATACCCTGCGTATCTATCTGCTGCGTAAAACACTTTTGATATCTCAGGAAGTACTTTCATATCTATGAGAGACACGCTATAAAGAGGTATGTTTGGAGTTGTAATTTTTTTCCATTTACCTTTATACTCATCTTGATACCAATAGTTTCCTACATCTGTTCCACTTAAAGGTATAGCTGATGAACTATCAGAAGCACTTATAAACTTCTGATCATAATCTACATTGTAACAAGTTCTTCTAGCACACTCACCTTTAACCTTTGGCCAAGGAGCATCTACACTTGTTTGTCCTTTAAGTATTTCGTATTGTTTGCCCTTGTGCATAAAGTAAGATTTTCCACCATAACCTATGAGAACACCACCTTTGTATTGTCTTAGCCAAAGGTCATCTCCTGTGGCTATACTTTTTTGTTCACCATCTGAGATGCGTACTTGAGTAATCCTATAAGGAACTCTTCCTGTTAGAACATACACATAAGTTTTATCTGCAACAACTTGTTGACCAAACCAACCACCCTCACCTATATTTCCATAAAAGTGTGTTTCATAAGTGTTTGGATCTATCCTAAGTAAAGTTGGGTGTGCTGTTCCATCGTGAGGATTAACACCAAGAGTAAACACCATTCCACCAGTTGAGTAAGTCATAGCATTTGGAAGATTTATTCTATGTGTTGGTGGTGATGTAACTATATGTCTATCCCAAGTGTGGGTTTTAGTATCGTAAACTGCTACATCCATTTTACCCATATTGTTAAAAGAGAACATTGCTCTACCATTACCAAGTGGAACCATCATAACACCGTTCCAACCCTCACCCTCCATCTCAGACTCTTCTATAACACTTTTTACAGTATTTGTAGCGACATCTATGGCAGTTAAACGTCCATTTGTGTTATAACGCTCAAAATAGTAACTTATAGCAGTATGGTTAATCCCATCAGCATTAGTTATAATATACACCCCACCAAAACTAGTAGTTTTATTTGAAGCCCCAGTTTTTGTTGTCTCTACAGGTTTTTCTAATTTTAGTCTACTTTTTAGTGTAGAGTATGGTCTATATAAAGACACCCTAAGAGCATTAGCTATAGTTATATCTTTAGAATCTTTTGTTACAATAAGATCATAAAGTTGATGACCAATCACACTACCATCACTTTTCATAACTAACTCACCAGTTTTTTCATTTAAACTTATCCAAGATGGTAAGTTTGGAACTCTATATTTACTTGCACCAGCAACTTCCATTTTTATAGAGACACTTTTTTTAATCTCAGAGCTTAAAACAAAAAGTGCAGATATATTGGATGATGGGTCTTGTGGTACATCTTTAACATTTTTTACATCTGATGTAGTTGCTTTATCTTTTGTATTATCTTCTATCTTAACCGAGCAAGAAGTAAAAAACAATGTTAAAACCATTGTATATATTAAAAATCTCATAACTTTTCCCTATTTAACTGTATTTTGACAAGTTGTAAAATGTATTATAAAACCTAAAGTATTATAAATTTTAGTAATACTAACATATATCATATTACTTTGCTTATAATTAATAACATACAATTGTTTTTTTCGTTTATATATATAAAAAGAGATTTTTTGTAACAAAAAAATGATAAAAATTCAAATCAAGTATAGGGAAATAGGTACTTATCTTTAATTTTTAATCATAAGTAGAGGATGGAGGTTTGTTAAAATAAACTTTTGTTTGTAGAGGCTTAGAGTTTTTTAGACTTGTCCTTCATCTAATTCTGACCTCTTTTCTTTAATCTTAACAGCTTCAAAAACATAAATCAAGCTAGTTTTAGCTTCAATAAGTTTTTTTTGATAAAAAGGTGGAATATATTTAGGTGACTCATAATGTGAAGCAAAAAATAAAATTATCTCTTCAATAGTATGGTACCAATCAGCTTCATGAAAGACAAATGTTTCAAAAGAGTTTAGAGTAACATGCTTTTGATCTTTTACATCATATATATTTATTAAATTATCATCATACCAATCCCATCTTTTACAGCGGGACAGATACTCAAGTTTATTTTGCAAAAGTTTAGTATAGAACTTGTTCTGTAACAAGAACACTCTGATCATCATTTATAAGAGTAAGTTCCATATCACTAATATTTGCTTGAAGATGCATAGAGCGATCAACTATCTTTTCTATATCCCCATCAATATTTATAAAAATAACTTTTAAATTATTAAAACGTTTTAAGTTTTTTTCCATCTGGCTAAACCATGCACTAGACATACCCTCTTGGTAAGTGTAGATAATAACATTTTTAGAACGACCACATGCTTTTTTGATTCTCTTTTCATCTGGTTGACCTAAATCTATCCAAAGGTCTATATCTCCACTTAAAGATTTTTGCCATAAATCTGGCTCATCTTCTTGAGAGATTCCCTTACAAAAAACTAAATCTTCATTTGCATTAAGTGTAAAGGCAATAAGCCTAACCATCAAACGCAAATCATTTTCAGATGGGTGTTTTGCAAGAGTTAAATTATGCTCATCATAATAGTGTATATCCATATTTGCAATATTTAACACTACTTTATAGATTGTTGCCTTAGTTGCCATTTAGTACCTTTTATTTTTTAGAATTTAACCTAGATTGGTACTCTTGTGGATGTTTACAAACAGGGCAAACATTTAGAGCTTTTTTACCATAGTGAACATGTCCACAAATTTCACAAATCCAAGCTTCCTCTTCATCTTCACTAACAAACTCAGCATCTACATTTAGTCTATCAAGTAACATTTGGAACATAGCTTCATGCTCAACTTCTATTTTACCAATTCCCGTAAAAAGTCTAGCTGCTTCTTTATGACCCTCATCTTTAGCAATTTGAGCAAAATCAGGATACATAGTTACATTTTCATAACTCTCCCCATCTATTGCCATTTGTAAGTTGGCTTTTGTATCTTCAAAGTTGTTTTCACTAGAACTTGCCATTCTATTGTTTAATGATAACTCTAGTTTTGCATGAACTTTTTCATTATTTGCAGCACGTTGAAAGTGTTCTGCAATATCTCTATATCCCTCTTTTTGAGCTACTTTTGCAAAGTATTCATATTTATTTCTTGCCTGAGATTCACCAGCAAATGCTTTTAAAAGATTTACTGATGTTAAGTTTTCAGTTATCATCTCCATAGACTCACCACAACAATGAAGTTCTCCACCACCAACACTTTGTACCTCTACTACGTTACCACATTTATTACATCTATATGATTCATACTGTCTCATGCTTTAGCCTTTTTATATTTTGGTAAATAATACTCTTGAAAGACTTATTTTACGCTTTACAATTTAAAATATAAATACCAATAATCTATCTCTAATATAAAAAATAACTTTTTTTACTTTTAACTTTAAATCTGATATTATTTCACCAAAGCAGGGGTTAATTTTGAGTATCTATTATGCTGGTGAAAAACTAGAGTCTAATCTAAATATATTTGCTGAAAACTTTTCTAAAAATCTAGAATAAAAATCAAGTAAAGATAATTTTATCTCTAAAGAGGTACGTACTAAAGCAGAAAATGAAGATGGCTATGAGGTTATCATAGGTGCCCTATAAGTACAAAAACATAGATGGGGTTGAGTGTTATGTTATTAATTATTCACCAAAAAAAGAGATGATGACTGAAAAGCCAGGATATAAACTTATCTCTTCAACCTTAGCTTTTGATAACTAGTAAATCAAGCAATAGATAAAGTTTTTAATTATCTATTGCTTAATTTTGCTTTAGTCTACATGACCTTGTGTTGATAAAATTAATGGTTCAACTACATTAAATGTATCTTTTATTAAAGGTTCTAAGTTTTTAAGATGTTTGCTTAAACGCTCACGTACACTTGCATAAAACATATCAAACAACTCCTCGTCTAAATCTATCTCTTCCAACTCTTCTATAAGAGCCCACATTGGTTTATAAACTTTATCTTGAATTTCAGTACTTAATGGTGATGAAGCATTATCAAACTCATCCCAAGAACCAGTTTCCATCAACTCATCATCATCTAGGCTGTCTGCACCATCTTTAGTAAGTATAGCTGGAAACCAAAACTCATAAGCACCACCATCAATCTCCCAAGTTGTATAAAGACCAAACCCACGAATAGCTTCCCCATCTTTCTTCTTACCAAGTAGTTCTATATCAGACTTTAAAGCTACTTCAACCTCTTGATCAAAATTAGTCTCTTTAAAGTAATTATCCAATTTTTCTAATAATATATCTTTTGTCATCATATCCCTTGTGATTTTACTATTTATTTTAATTAAATAAAATTTTATCAGAAAATACTTTTATTTAGCACTTTAAATATTTTTGTTATACAGACTAGATTGCTGCTTAGTCAAAAGTATTAGACTTCTTGCATAGCCACACAAACATAAGAACTAGGCGTTTAATATTTACCAGTAAACTGTTTACATAACATTTAAATCAGTAAATATTCAACGTCCGACCCGTTTTTTTAAACATATTTTACAAATGAATGTCACGATAAAAAAATTTACTTTAAAATATTTATATCTAGTATTTAACGGTTAAGGAAAGCAATATTTTTGTTAGCTTGTTTTGACAACTACATTACTTCTATTAGTCTATAATTTAAAGAATACTGATTTGACTCTTGAACTACAAGCTCTGTATGAATTGTTAAATCTGTTGTCTTCCCATCAATTGTAAAAATTGAAGCTTCTATTCCATAGTTATTTGAATTATTATATTTAAAAACTTCAAAATTTGAACTTTCTATCTTTAGTTTTGAAGTATTTAAATCAACACTGGTTAGCTCATCTTCAATTTCTTCAAAAATATTAAGTTTTTATTGGAAATAAAATCAAGTAATTGTTGATTGAAATCAAATGCAATTTTAATAATGTTTTCAGGTATATTATTTTTCATAGTACTTAAATCCTAATTAGAGCTAACGACTGAAGATAGCCAATGAATTGCAACTAGGTAACTTATTGACTACCTATTTTGTTATACAGCTATTTTGTGATGCGCATTTTGCATAAGCTTATCAGCTAACCAAGTTTTTATAATAGCTTGACGACTCACTACAAGATGTTGTGCTTCTTCATCAAGTTTTTTAACCATCCAAGTTGGAAAGTCAATATTTATTCTTTTGGGTTCCAAGTTTGGTCTTTTCATTGTCGATAAATCAAGATATTCAATTATATCTTCTTCGTTGTCATCAAATATTTTATCAAATTCTTCAGCTTTCATAAAGTTCAATCTCTTTTTTTCTTGCTCTTCGTGCAGAAATAATTCTAATCTTTTCTTTCTCACGAATAGTGGTTACAACAGTATAAAATCTACTACTGACTTTTCCAATATTGAGAAACCTTTCTTCATCTTCATAAGATGTTAAGATTTCAACCATTCTGTCATCATTCCATAGAAGTTTTGCTTCTTCAAAATCAATGCCATGCTTTTGCTTATTGGATAAACTTTTATTACTGTCATATTCTTAGTTCATATAATAAGCATATCATTTTTATATTAAATTGTAAATTTTAAAAAAAATTGTGTGGCTGTATAACGGGAGTATCAATCTACACCTCTGTGATGAATGGCACTAAGTTAAGTAAAAAAAATAAAAATACAGGGGTGATATTAAAGTTGGAATAGAACTAGCTTATTAAAAGAAATCATCAGCAAATGAAATTCTAATAAGCAGAGCTAGTTGCCATGAATTATAATAAAAAAATCAGTTCAAATAACTAAAAACAGTAATTTAGATTTCATTCAAAACTATTTAACTACTAAGAATCTCACTAACACAACAAAAAATAGAAATAGAACATATACTCCAGTAAAAACTTTATCCATGTTTGTAGCACAATCTTTAAATCAAGATGGCTCTCGCCAAAATAGAGTTAATAAGTTAGCAATAAAAAAAGATACAAAAGTTTCTTTATCGACAAGTAGTTATTGTCAAGCAAGAACACATTTATTAACATCAGCAATTGCAAATAAGTAAGCACCAAGTAAACACCATCTTGAAAAGTAAATAAAATTAAAAATCTACACTATTTTAAAAGTCCTAATTGAGGGCTATTTAGCTAAAATATTTGTATGAAAGAGACAGCAGTCACAACAGAATCTT
>WFNF01000083.1 GCA_015488775.1 Helicobacteraceae bacterium | reverse complement strand
CATATATATTTATCTCTTCTGTTTTTTGAGTTTTATTTTCCACGTATCTAATCCCTGCAAATTGGTAAAAATGCCTTCTAAAAGCATATCTTGAATGTTTAGTAATCTCGTTACCACTTGATGCCCATGAGGCACCTTTTATGATGTTATGTTTAGCATCAAAAGTTGGAACAGAAAAATCATCATAAGCCTTATGAACCTTAAAACCTTTAAAGCCATCCATTAAACTACTTGTATGTTGCCAAACATTTCCTACAACATCATATATCCCATTAAAATTAAATCTATCAACATCACAAGTTGAGTAGAAATGTTTAAAGTTTATGTTTGAGCTTTCTTGATCAAAGATATATCTATTTGGAGTATAGTTTTTATATAAAACCTCCCATTGTTCTTCACTTATTAAAGATAAGTTTTTAGAACTTTTTTCACTAAGATAGTTACAGTAAGCTTTAGCTTCAAGGTTATTTACTTCAACTGGGCGATTTAGTGGTAAATCTATAAGCTTAGTAAGCTCTCTATATTTATAAACACCATCTACTTTTTCCCAAAACACAGGAAGTTTAGTTGATAGTTGTTCTAAAAATTTTAAACCCTCATCGTCCCAATACTTAGCATTTTCATAAGCACCATCTTCTATAAACTCTAAAAAATCACCATTAGATACTAAAAATTTAGATACCTTAAAATCTTCAACAGTAACATCTTTTTTACCATACTCATTATCCCAGCCATAAAAATCAAGGTCACAATCCCCCTTACCTAAAGAGATAGTTTCACCTTTTATATCAATAAGTTCATTATTTATATTTTTATCTGAAGATAAAGCGTACTTAAGTTCACCATTATCTTTTATATATTTTAAATCAAGTTGTTTATGTAGAACAGTAGATGTTTCTATATGGATACGTTCATGCTCAATACCCATCATTATAATCCACAAAGGATCATCTTGTTTTATAGGTAAAGTAAAATCAAGTTTATCAATAAACTCTATAATAAACTTTTTCACCTTAACTCTGTACTCTTTAACCTCATCCACACTTGGCCAAGAGTAGTGCTTCGAGTCCATATCGTCCCACTTCATCTCATCAACACCAATAGCAAAAGTAGCTTCAAACTTTGCATCAACTCTTTTGTCTATGAATCCAGAAACCATAAGCTTATTTACAAAAAATGTAGCAGTATGTCCAAAATAAAATATCATAGGATGACGAGTAGGTTCACTTTTTAAGTAAAAAACATCATCATCAACAAAAATATCAAAAAGAGACTCAAAAAACTCATATGTGTTTAAAAAATACTTTTTAATCTCTTCTTTTTTTTCTTCAACATTACCACCTAAACTTATAGGCAAATCTAACATCATTAAAACCCCTTAAAAAAGCATTTTAACCTAATATTGTAAAAATATTGCGTTATCCAATGGTATTTAAAGATAGGGTGCTACCTTTTTACCTCTAAGAGTGGGTTCTTACAATTATATGAGGTTTTGATATATCTATTTTAGATAAATTTCACTTCTTTGTGTTGTCAAATTGAAAGATAACGCCATCTTCATACTCTTTTACTAGAGTAGTAAAACATCCTGCTATCTCTTTCATAATTTCAATATTTGGCTCTATATAGATTTTATTTTTATTTTTTGTCATTGTTATAATTTTTGCATCTTTCATCTCTTTTAAATGACGAGATATAGTTGGCAAAGCAAAATCAAACTGTTCAGCTATGCTTGTAACACAAGTAGCTTGTGCGATTATGTCATCTTTAGGTTTACTTTCATCTATGGAACAAGCATACCCGCCAGTAAATAGAGTTTTAAATATTTTAAATCGTGTTTCATTACCAAGTGCTTTAAAAATCTTAATCTTATCTTCCATATTTAACATTAACTTATCCTAAAATACATTTTCGTAATTATAGCTAAATAATGCTATTTAGCAATTTAGGCAATTAACTTTATATTAAGTTGTTTTTTTATAAACTTCTTAAATCTATTTAGCTAATAAGCTAAATAATAGATATTGATAGTAATTTTAAAATTGGAGTAAAAAAAATGGCAAATAAAAATATAGCAACAATTATAGGTGCGACAATCGCAGCATCTCTGTGTTGTGTGACACCAGTTCTAGCAGTTTTAGCAGGGTCAAGTTCCCTAGCCTCTTCATTTTCATGGTTAGCACCTTTTCATAATTACTTAGTGGGGTTTACTATATTAGTACTTATTTATGCTTGGTATGACAAACTCAAACCTTCTAAAAAGATAGATTGTGATTGCGATTCTCAAAGCTTTTTTAATGGAAAGGTATTTTTAGCAATTGTAACTATGTTTACATTTATTATCCTTACATTTCCTCAATGGGGTAGTAAAGTTTTTTCAAATACTCCAAGTCTTGAGTCTTGTGCAACGGGAGTGTGTGACAGCAACTCTAGTTCACACACACAAGTAAACAAGAAATTAAAACCTTTACCAAATATTGAAACAAACAAAAAAGCTAAAGCTTGTAATACTGGATCTTGCCCAACTCCAAAAGAAAATACAACACCACAAACAACTAATATATCTGATTTACCAGTTTTAAAATATATGAGTGATGAAAAAGCTAATCCAACTGATCATGGACAAGTTTCATGTAGTGGAACAGGATATAAAATTTTAGATGATATGTTAGCAAATGCACGCAAAAGTGTTCCAGAGATGCCTCCAGTTGTTTTAAAACGTATGATAGATAGTGAAGAAGATTTTATTTTATTAGATGTACGTCCTGAAATACAAAGAGCAGAGGGTTCAATATATGCCGATGAGATAATAGAACTGCCTCGTACAAATCTTGAGTTTGAAATACTAAACATGATTAAAGATAAAGGTGCAACCATAGTTGTATATACTCGAATGGGAGCAAGAAGTCTTTTAGCTGCTGAGTCTCTAAAAAAACTTGGGTACACAAATGTTTATAACCTAAATGCAGGACTCAAAGGTTGGGTAAGAGCTGAGTACCCATATGATAATGGTTTAGGAACTGTCAAAAAAGTTGTGGATGCAGAATAATGGCTGATAATACTCAAATAATTGACTTATATACAGAGTTAGCAAATAATCCAAATAAGGATTTTGGTTGGGATAAAGGTTTACAAAATGCTATATCTCACGATTATAAAGAGGAGTGGATAAATGCAACTCCTACAGAGGCTTGGAAGTTTTGTGCTGCTGTTGGAAACCCTTTTACTCATGCAGATATAAAAGTAGGCGATACTGTTTTAGATCTTGGTTGCGGAGCGGGTGTGGATCTCCTAGTCTCTCGTTTACTTGTTGGAGAAAGTGGAAAAGTTTATGGTGTTGATATAACGCCAAAGATGGTTGAAATAGCTTCAGCTCATGCGAAACTTGCTAATTTTACAAATATTGAGATTTTGCAGAGTAGTTTTGATAGTATCGCTCTTGAAGATGAGTCTATTGATGTTGTTATCTCAAATGGTGCTATAAATTTAACTTCTTGCAAAGAGTCAGTTTTTTCTGAGATTTATCGTCTTTTAAAACCAAACGGAAAAATATATTTTGCAGATATGATAGATATTTCAGATCCAAGTGGTGAGTGTTGTTCAGTTGAACAAAGTTCTTCTTGCAATACAAATAATGGTGAAGAAGACTGGGCAAACTGCGTTGCTGGGACTATGAGAGAGAGTCAACTTATAGAGCTTATACAAAAAGCTGGTTTTCAAGATGTGACCTGTTTAGGGCATTCTCACTACACAACTGCCAAGACAACAAAGGGTGCTACTTTTAGTGCTATGAAAATTCCAGAAGATATGAGAAGAGAGAAGCATTGGGATGGCGTTTTTCAAAGTGCTGATTATACTCAAGTACTTTGGCATCAAAACTCACCAAGCAACTCACTAGAATTAATATTAAAATACTCCAACAGCAGTGCAAATATAATTGATGCAGGTTGTGGAGCATCTTTTTTAGTAGATAATCTTTTACAAAAGGGTTACAAAGATATAACACTTTTAGATACATCAAAAACTTCTTTGGAGATAGTAAAAAACAGAGTAGACAATGAGAAGATAAACTATGTTTGTAAAGATATTTTAAACTTTAAAACAGATGAGAAATTTAATATTTGGCATGATAGAGCAGTTTTTCATTTTTTACTAAGCTCAAAAGAGAGACAAAAATATTTTGAGATTTTACAGAACTCTTTGAAAGATGATGGCTATGCGATTATTAGTACATTTGCTCTCAATGGTGAAATAAAATGTGCTGGACTTGATACTGTAGCTTACGATATAAAGAAGTTTAAAAGTGAATTACCAAATGGATTAACAGTAGAAGAATATAGAGAATTTTTACACACAACACCTAAAAATTCACAACAAAAATATATATCTTTTATTTTAAAAATTATTTAGTTCATTGGCTAAACAATTATAATATAGGGATGGTTGAATTCCACATGTTTATTATACTATTTTCAAATTTCGTGATTATTTAATTCGTTTTTGAAAAATCTCTACCGCTTCATTAAAAAAATACTTCTCAGTAAGTGAGTCACAAAAAGCCTTCATATAACTATCAGTTAATCGACATTTTAGCACCAAGCACATTAATCCCCAATAAACAATTTCAATGCTAAAATGTTGTTTCTACGGCTTGTTATATGAATGGGTGCAGGCTATGGAGTTTATGAGCAGATTGTAATATTTTGAAGTAAATGTATGTTCTATTTTCACTGTTTTGTGATCGAAGGTCTTTGGCTTTTTCTACTGGTTGTTTGTTTTTAGACACCAAAGTACCTCTATTTTTGTTTTTTGACAATAGCAGTATTATTAAGCGTTTAAAGAGCGTATTTTGTACCTT
>WFNF01000082.1 GCA_015488775.1 Helicobacteraceae bacterium | reverse complement strand
GTGCGGGTACATATAGATTGAAACACCTGTGATTAACAATGCAACTAGTGCTAATTTTCCTAATCTAAAAAGATTTTTTTTGTGATTGTAACCATTTTTATTTACTATATAAAGACTGATACCTACACTTATCATAAACAAAAAGATTATTACATCTCTAAAATAGTGCCAAAAATCCCCATGATAAATATTTATGTTTATATAACCCATAAAGTTTAAATCATAACTAAGATGAAAAATCATCATAAGTACTATAGCAAGTCCGCGAATAAAGTCTAATTCAAGATATCTTTGTTTTTTCATTTTGTGATTATAGCTAAGAATTATTTAGTTATAATTTTTTATATAAAAGTTTGAGGTTATAATTATGCAAATAGAGTTTTTAGAGGTGATAACACCATCAGATGTAGCAGTTTCAGCTGCAAGAACTTGCTACTTTCCAAATGGTGTAGTAAAACCTGAAAAATCTGATGGTTGGGCGAGAAAAGATGACCTTTTAAAAGGTATCTTTAAAGGTGGTCACCACACAACTCTTCAACATACAAATATAACTATGCTTATAACAGGGATGTCAAGACATCTTATTTGGAGACTTTTACACTCACACTCATTTTACAACTCTGAGCAAGTTTCACAACGCTACGCAAAAATGAAACTAGAAAGCTTTGTAAAAAGTGTAGATGCTGATGTTAGTGAGTGGGATAAGTTTTATAACACAAAGTTTGAGCAATATGAAAAACTTATAGAGGTGTTAGAGGATGATGTTAGAGATGCTACACCTAAGTTTAGACAAAAAGATACTAACAAACGTGCACAAGAGTTAGCTAGATATATACTGCCAGTTGGGATGTCTGCTTATCTATACCATACAGTTAACATCATAACTATACTAAGATATATAGCTATAGCACCATCACTTCTTGAAGCTACAAAAGAAGCCATTGAGTTTGCTAACATACTTGCTAACAAACTTATAGAGATAGATAGCTCACTCAAACCTTTAGTGGAGCATGCACAAAACAACCCAGCAAAATTTCATAGAGATGATTTTACAAACATTAAACAAAAGCACAACATAGATGATAACACAAGAGTAAAGGTTTATGATGTTATAGGTGATGCTAACTTTGATGTAAATGAAAACTATGCTGATGTTTTAAGAGGTTCCCAAATGAGTTTTGATCAAGGGATGTTAGGTGGTTTTACAACTTATATAAAGATGAGTTTTAGTGCAGACGCACAAAACCAAAGACATAGACGTTCACCTGCAATTAGAGGTGATGTTGAGATGACTTACAAAAGAGATTACTATATACCACCAATCATTGTAAATAACAAAGAGGCTTTAGAAGTTTATAAAGAAGCTATTGAATCAACTTATGACTTTTACGAGCAACAAAGAGAAAAAATCGGCTCTGCTGAGGCTGTGTATGCACTAAGCAATGCTCACAACATAGAGATAGTTGAGAGAAATGATTTTAGCTCTTTTCATCATAAGGCTCAAATGAGACTGTGTTACAATGCCCAACAAGAGATATATGATGTTGTTTATGAGCAAGTAAAACAACTTAGAGAGTTAAAAGTAGATGGTGCTCAAAACTTTTTACCACCATGTAGTATAAGAAAAGAGATGAATATAAAGCCTTTTTGTCCAGAGGGTGACCATTTTTGTGGAATTAAAGTTTGGAAACTTGACTTTGAAGATTATAAAAGAGTGATGTAAATAGAGATTAAAATAAATATTTATCTTTTATTCTAAAAAGAACTTTTTTGTATTTTACCTCATCAAATCCAGATTTTTTGGCTAATGCTAAAGATTTTACTATGTTTTCATCACTTAAAGTACCTCTTACATTTATGGCACTGTGCAAAACTTTTATGGAATCTGCATACTCTTTTAGATGCTCTAACTTTTCATTTGATGTTATCATATAATCCATAATATCTATAAACATCTGATCAAAGTTCCAATGTTCAAATAGTAGTTTATTTATCTTATACGTAGTGAAACCTGTATATATATCTTCAAGTTCATCTATAGACACTACGTCCTCTTTTATCTCATCTTTAAAAGCTTGGCAATACTCACTTTTAGCAAGTTCATTTC
>WFNF01000081.1 GCA_015488775.1 Helicobacteraceae bacterium | reverse complement strand
CATATTTTATACTTTCTATAGTTTCATCTTTATTTTTAAATAAAATATCACAATCAAAATACTTACTATTTCCATAAGTATGAAAATACTCAAAATCAGTAGGATTTATTGAATCCTCTTCTTCAGATTTATAAACTATTACATAGCCATCTTTCACGATTAGCAAATCTAATATATTACTTCTATCTACATCATTAAGATCATTATCTGAGGAATATTGATTTAGTATTTCTAATTTTTCATTAATTATATATAATGTATTCACTCCGTCAAATACAACTATTTCATTCTCATTTATAATCTTCAATATTTCTATTTCTATTTCCAATCTATTAAAAATAGTTGATTTTATATAATTATCTGGAATATCAATGCTCTTTAAATATGTCCAATCACATTTCCCCTCTTTTTCATATTTTTTAGCATCCAAAGTTAAAGGAGAGTTACTTGCATGTTCAACTGCTAGTTGAAAAAAAGTTTTTGCACTATTCCAATCTCTATATTTCTCTTTTAAAAGATACTCATTAGAATTTAAAAAACTATCAACTATGTCAAATCTTTCGGTTAATGTTATTTTACTCATCATTCATCCCCTCAGCCTTAGCAAGAGCATAATCTTCCATTACCTCAGAAGTTCTATTGAGTTTAAACTTTTTCATAAGAAACTCAAAGTTTGTTAGTAGTTCTAAAGATTTCTCTTTCTGTTTTGACATTATTAACTGATATGGCAGTTCTGTAAGTGCTGATTCTTCTGTTGTTTGGATATCCAGTCTTTTTTCATATATTTTTGTATAAAAGTCTGCTAGTTTACTATGTATATCTTCTTTTGTTGTCTCTTTTGCATCATCTACTTTATACTTATCTTTCTCTTTTAGAAAGTTAAGATTGAGTTTGTATGCACCTTCATCAAATTTTCTATGAAAGAAACTGATTTGATCCATACCGTCTATCTCTTTTATAGAGAGGTAATTTTGCATTTGTGAGTAGAGTCTAGCCCATACAGCTGTTGGTAGTCGCTGTGGTTTTGGATAAAACTCATTTGAGACATCTTCCATGATATCTGCTTCTAAAGAGAGAATGTCAAAAAGTTCAGGTTCAGAGAGTCCATCTTTAGAACATGCTATATATGCAAAGGCATAGTGTACTAGAGGTAAACTATGATGAGAATGAGTATGAAGTCTTGTAAAAAGTCTCGTTACTAAATCATCCAACTCTTTAGGGTAGTTATACTCCTCTCCTTCAATAATTGAATAGGAATGCCACTCGATAGCCTCTTCAAGTAGGATTTTCAAGTAGAGTGGAGAGCCAGACTGTAGAAATGAATCTAAAACTTTTTCTTTTTGTTTTGCAGTCAAAGTTCTATGATAAGATGCTAGATACTCATCTATCATAGCATCAGCTTCATCACTTTTAAAAGCTTCTAAATACAAAAAGTTCTCTTCACTATTTTTATACTTCTGTTTAAGCTTTGGTAGATAGGGTACACCTTGATATGTATCTGGCAGTGTTGAGATGATAACCTTTGTATTTACATTTAAAATTCTAGGGAGCCATTGTAAGCTATCATTTAACATAAACTGATCAAGAGCATCCACAAAAAGCACTAGCTTTTTCTCTTCGGGATAGTTTTCTAGTAGGTTAGCTATCATTTTAGAGAGTTCTTTTATATCTGAAAGTACTTTTTCTTTCTCTAACTCTTTCTCTTCTAGGTATTCATCACATATGGTTTCAAGTGCTTCATCTTCTATAAACTGTGTATATATTGACTGGTAAAGATTTGATGGATTGTTAGAAAGTTCAGAAGTCCCTACAAATCTATATATCACTCTTGTGTCATTGTTATCTTTAGTATTATCTAAACTATTTGCTACCGTTTTAGCCATTAGTGCTGATTTTCCACTTCCTGAGTCAGCGTATATTACCAAAGGAGCATTTGTCTCATCTACTTTTATATAGTTGTCTATTTTCTTCAAAAACTCTTCTCGTCCAACAAAGATTTTAGATTTCTTTTTCATAAAATCTTCTTGTTCTTGAAGTTCTCTTGTCTGTTTATCTTGCTCTTCAAAACTTTCTATCTCTTTCTCCATAGAAACGAAAATATTCTTATAAAAATCCTCACAAAATTTATCCAAATATTTTTGAGTTATACTATCTTGAGTTCGCTCTAGTGATGTGCCTAACTGAAGTTTATACTCTGTTGTGTTCTCTTGAGGTAGTTCAGACTTTATATGCTCTATGAGGTTTTTATGATATGGTCGTATCTCACTATCAAGTTTAGTTCCAGTAAAGTTTTCAAAATCACTAAATTGCTTCACAGTTACTTGATATGTAGAATCTATTTTTTTATACTCTTTATCCTTTTTTTCTAGCTCATCAAATAGATGGGGAGTTTTAGCATTTATCTCATCAATATTTTCAAAGTCTCTATTATAAAAGTAGATATTATCTTTGTTTTCAACATTTTTAAAAAGACCTTCCACTATCTCTTGCTCTGTTGCACTTTTTAAGTATTTTGCTTTTTGTTTTTCATCTAGTACATCTTGTAAATCAGATGTAACAACTTTCATAAATACATCTCTTAAAGTGTTTTCAACCTCACCCCACTTATCCCATTTTTCAAACTCACCTGTTCTCACTTGAAGTATATACTGATATTTAGTTGCGTTTGTATCTAACCTATACCACCTGTTTAGCATATCAATGACTATAGTTTTATCAGAGTATCTCTTTATAACTGCCTCTTTTACAAGCTCAAACTCTTTTGCCTCAACCTGTGCAGGCAGAGGAATCCAACCATATCTCTCACCTAGTATAATAGCAAAATGAGGAGTAAGTGCATTTTTACATCTTTGCACTTCATCTATACATATCTGCATAGTTTTTTGATCGTTTCCTGCTTCACTGCTCACACCCCATCTAAGATCAATAGGCTGAAAAGAAAACCCATGCTTATCACAATACTCTCTAAGTCGTGGAAATACTTTTTTTTGTAGTTCATCTCTTTCTGCTCTCATATCGTTAAATGTCGAGCTTAAAAATAGTCTAAATGTTTTTGAATTTGTTTTCATAGTTTTCTTTTCCTTTTATTCTTATAATTGATATGCTAGATAGAGAAAATACCCAGCTACACCGACCCATAATGCGATCCAAAATCCCTCAGGTATCCTTGTCATCTTCTCAAGATCACCGCCATCGCCATCATCTTTGCCATCTATAAGATGAAAAGGAGATATAAATCCATCAAGCATTACACTCACTCCGATAAACTGCATATACAAAACCGTATATGGTGCTACAGTAATGGTATCTATGAATTGATCAAGAACAGGAATAGCGAATAAAATAGCAATACTCAGAACCAATAGAAATGTTTTAGTATCTCTCACCCAAAGCAAGATAGAAATTCCTATAGCACCTAGTAAAATATATAGATTCTGATTTGTAATAATATTGCTGTTTAATGTTGCTATTTTATAGATATAGTATCCAAAAAGAGAAGTAGCTATATAGCCAGCAAGAGCAATCAAGAAGTGAAAAAACTCATTTCTATAACGAAAGTGACATAAACCAGAACCATTTACATTAAGTATAATCTTATCTATACTACCAAGTGTAACAATTGCCATAAGCCCATGACCTAACTCGTGAAAATATGTACTTAACATTCGAAATGGTATTTTGATGATTGGTACAAATCGTACAACTACAGCTACTATAACCAGTTGATAAAATTCTAGTGTCATTTTGATTCTCTATTGTTGTGTTTGATTACTTTTAAGATGCGACCATTGTCTCCATCATTGATAGTGATTGCTTCGCCTAAAAGTGCATTAACTTTTGGATGATAGTTTGAGTGCCATTGGAGTTTTTGATTTGTGTTTTTGCTGAAAACTGTTAGATAGGCATTTTCAAAGTAGTTTTCATAGATGAAGTTTTTGTTATCAATTATGTCGTCAAGTATTATTAAATCATCATAGTATTTATCATAATTATCTTTGTTTATTGTAGTTAGACATTTATAACTATCTTTATCCCATATCTTTATACTATCTTCTGAATATGAAAGTATATTTTGATTTGGTAAGATTTTTATATCTTCTATATTATCTTCACACCCTTTAAGAATAACTATACATTCGAAAGTATCTTGATCCCATATTCTTATAGTTTCATCATCAGAATAAGATAGAATATTTAGATTTTTTAATATTTTAATACCTAGAATACTATCTTTATGACCTTCAAGAGTAGCTATGCATTCATAACTATTTTTATCCCATATCCTTATTGTATCATCATAAGAATATGCTAGGATATTCTCATTAGATAGTACTTCTACACCTCTAATACCACATTCGCACCCTTCAAGAGTAGCTATGCATTCATAACTATCTTTATCCCATATTTTTATATCTTCAAAAGAAAAGGAAAGAATATTTTGACTTGGCAATATGTTATACTGAATTGAATTTTGACCTCCATCAAAAATAGCCAAACAATTAAAGCTATCTTTATCCCATATTCTTATCTCAAATTTTGAATAGGAAAGTATATTTTGATTTGATAATATTTCTACACTATTTATATATTCTTTATGCCCTTCAAGAGCAACTATGCATTCATAACTATCTTTATCCCATATTCTTAAAATTTTATCTTTAGAAAAAGAAAGAATATTTTTATTTGGCAATATTTTAGCACCTAGAACCCAATCTTCATGTCCTTTAAGAACAGCTAAACACTTAAAACTATCTTTATCCCATATTCGTAAAGTTCTATCACTTGAATAAGAAAGAATATTTTCATTTGCCAATATAATAATTCCAAAAATACCATTTTGATGTCCTTTTAATAAACCGACCGGGTGATAATGCCTTTTATCATAAATATTAATTACATAATTATCAGATACAGAATATATATAGTAAGTAGAGGATAGCTCATTTCTAAAACTAATATACTTTGATCTTTTCTTAGAAAAATTTAAATCTGAAACATTCCATATTCTAACTGTATTGTCAGATGACCAGGATAATATCTTCTGATTAGATAAAATTTCTATACCATCAATATAATTTTCATGTCCTTCCAAAACACTTAGACATTCATAACTATCTTTATCCCATATTTTCATCTCACTATCATGTCTTATTTTACCGCTACTAAAAGAAAGAATATTTTGATTTGGTAGTATTTTTAGATTCTCGACACCATCTTCAAGAACACTTAAACATTCATAACTATTTTTATCCCATATTTTTATTTTGCTATCATCAAAATATGCAAGGATATCTTGATTTGGTAATATTTCGATACCTATAATATGATTTTCTTCATTTATAACAGCTATACATTTATAACTTTCTTTATCCCATATTCTTATACTTTGATATGAATAAGATAGTATATTTTGATTTGGTAATATTTTTATGCCACAAACTTTGTTTCCATCTGCTTCAAACTCAGTTAAAGGTTCATAACTATCTTTATCCCATATTATTATCTCATATTCTGAATAGGAAAGTATATTTTGATTTAACAATTCTTCTATACCTGCAACTGGATAATAATGTTCGGCAAGAACAGCTATACATTTATAACTATCTTTCTTCCATACTCTTATGGTTTCATCATCTGAATACGAGCATATATTCTCATTTTCTAATATTTTCACACCATTAATTTTATCTTCATGCCCTTTCATTATAGCTATACATTCATAAGTATCTTTATCCCATACCCTTATTGTTTTATCATAGTATGAATATGAAAGAATATCTTGATTTGACAATATTTTTATATCTGTAACCCAATCTTTATGCCCTTTTAGATTAGCTAAACATTCATAGTTATCTTTATCCCATATCTTAATTGTGTTATCTTGAGAATAAGAGAGAATGTTTTGATTTACTAATATTTTCACACCTCTAATCAAATCATCATGCCCCTCAAGAATAGCTATACATGCATAACTATTTTTATCCCATATTTTTATTTTGAAATCGTATGAGAGAGATAGTATATTCTGATTTTGCAATATTTGTATTAGCCTAGTACCCTCTTCTAAAATAGTTATACATTCATAACTATTTTTATCCCATATTTTTATATTATTATTTGAATAAGATAGAATGTTTTTATTTGCTAATATCTCTATTCCGTTTATAGGCTCATGATTATGTTCCAAAATAGCAACCAAAGGACTTATATAAATCTCCTCATCCCTATTCACATCTCGAACATAATCAAAATCAATTTTACCATCATCTTCATATTTTTCAGCATCGATACTTAAAGGAGATTTATCTGCATGTTCTATGCTTAATTGAAAGAATATCTTAGAGCTATCCCACTCTTCATCACCTCTTTGAAGGATATTCTCATTTGAAGTTAAAAAACTATCAAATATATAAAATTTCTCTTGCAAATCTATTTGTTCTTTCAATTTATCTATCCTTCTGTCATTATTCTATAAGCCACGAACATACTCTTCTAACTCTTTTTTTATTTTTTGTCTAAAACTCTCAGGAGATATGACTTTTATGTGTGGCAACCATGATTTTATGATGTTATCTATGTCCTCTTCATGAGTTACTGTAAAGCTTATTGTGAGATTGCCATTATCATGTTCTTCTGTGATTTTTTGAGAGGAGAGTTGCTTTTTGAGTTTAAAATAATCAGCAATGCTTTTATCTACCTCTACAACAACATCAAAATAATCCTCATCATCAAAGAAAGGGGAGAGTATCTTGTTTGGTAAATTTTCTAGATATTCATTAAGTTTAAATTTTGTTCCAAGTACTTTTAGACTTCTGATCTTAGAGATAAAATAGTTGTGTACTTTTTTACTCTCTTTATCAAGAGCTAAAAGGTACCAAAAACCATCTAGATTTATCACCTTTATCGGTTGCACCACGATACTCTTATCATTTACTATCTCAACTTCATTTTGAGTGCTTATTGCAAATTCCAAGTCATTTAATAAAGTTGAATTGATATTAATAGTTTCAAACTCACGAGGTTTGATATAGTAGGGAGTAGAAAAATCTTTATAAAGAAGCTTTTTCAGAAGTAATTCAGAACTCTCAAAAAAATTCGTCCCTGCGTTTTTAATCATATCCAGAGAAAGTGTCAGTGTCGTTATCTCTTCCATAGATAACTTTGTTCTGTTGAGAGAAAACCCCTCCATAAATAAAACTTTTTTATTTTCATTTACTATGATAGGAAAATGACTTAAGCGTTCATATATATCTCTTTGAATAGTCCTTCTGCTCACATTATACTCTTGGGCAAGTTCATTGAGTGTTGGCATCTCTACATTTGATAACTTTGTAAGGATAGATGTCAATCTATATAATATCTTGTCATAATCTTTTTTTGCCATCTGAAGCCTTTGCATAATTTAAACACTATTTTACTATAAATAATAATACTTTTTATAAAAGTGTGATATTTTTAATTTTAAATGAGCCTTTTCCATTCATAAGTAACTTTGTAGAGAGTCTCTGCTCATCTATATTATTTGTAGGTGCATTTTTATTCAAATCTTCTACTACTGCCATTAGATCTTGTATAGCTATAAAATCAGCCTCAGTAAGTAGGTTATCTCCGCAACAAAGGCAAGGTCTGTTGAGCCATTTACTGTAGTCATCCACTGAAACACCTTCCTCTACATAGTTGCAGACAGGATTATCACATTTTATTCCATTTATTTCAAGTTTTCCAATATTCATCTTTTTAAACTCCTTATTTTTTGAGATATAGCTTTCCCCTCAAACGAATACTGATTATGCAGATAAAAAGTGAGGAATTGTTCCACCCTTCCTAGTCCGTTCTTTGAGTGTAAGTATGTTTTTTCATTTTTACCTATAGAGTGTCGTATCTTGTACAAGGTAAAGTCATCTATCTCTTTATCTTGTGGTAGTGGCATATCTATAAGTTCAAAGTTCTCTGCAAAGTGTTCTCTATTATACTTCATTTCACTCTCTTGCATAAGATTTATAATCGCTGTTATACCATTATCTCTAAGTTCTTGTACTATATCCTCTTGATCAAAGAGTCCATAAGGTTGTGCACCTACACAAAGTATTTCATCAACTTCATAAGCATCTAATAGCCTAAAGCCTTTTTTCCGAGCATCAAAGAGCACATCCCTTTGAATATGACCATTTTCTAAGTTGACAAACCCCTTAACCTCTCCGTCAAAAAAATATATATACTTAGTGTCATCTACACAGATAGCCATATCAGAGTAGAACAAAAACTCTTTTTTTGTACTTTTAGTATAGACTATTATTTTATTTGCAAAATGTTCAAAGTAGCCATCAAGATAAGGTATGTAGCAGTATGAACTATCGAAGCTATTTATCTTCCAAAGAGGTGAATCATCATAGTTTTTACTAGATTCAAAAAGTATATGGTTGTCTCTATCTATAAGTAACCATTTTTTGTCTCGTTGTGCTACAAAACGATTACTCTTTTCATCAACCATATAAAGCGATTCGTACACAAGAGGTATAATAACAGTAAAATTTTTGTCTATAAACCCAGCCTTACCATTTTTGAGCACTAACATTCCTTTACGCATATCATAACTATCATGATCATCATACTCTGCTGTAACTCTTTGTAAAATATTTATCATGATTATTGTTTATCCTTTAGTAAGTATATAGTTTTATCATATTTTTCAAATACAAAAACTGAAAAATCCCCACTCATTAAGTAGTTTATCTGCTGTTGGTCATACATTTTATGAACCAGACTAGAGTGTGATGCCATAGATTCTCCTCTAGCAGGAGACCATCCTCCAACATTGTGCCTTATTGGGGTAAAATCTCTACTTGTTTGATTTATCACAGATATTAATGGACGAAAGAGTGGATTATAATTTTGATAGTTTTTATATTTATATGCCTGTTTTTGTTTATAGATTGCATAATTAAAATCAACTTTCACCCTGCGTAAATCTTCACTTGAGAGTTTCATCATATTAGAGGTACCAAATACTAAAAGATACTAAGAACACTATTTGCAACAGATTTTTCATTAACAAGCCTTTTTCTTTTATTTTGAATATTATATCAACAAGTTATGACACCTTTATGTCTGATAAATTATGCGATATTACTAATCGATAAACTGTATACACTCATATACACTAGCACGAGATGATATTTCCATCTCATACTGAATTAAAGGAAGAGGATTTTCTAACTCTTCAACATTTCTGTAAACTCACCATCTACATAAAGGGCACCTAAAGATAAGTTGAGATTTAGCTTAGCAAATAGCTTGTTAAACTCTCACTTAAAACTATCTACATTGATATGTGTAGGTTTTGAAGAAATTGACTCAATAATACATGAATTCTTTATGACAAGAAAAAATAACAATTACACTGAGCAAGAATTTATAAATGAAAGCATGAGCTATTTATTTGAAAAATTGCGCTTAAGCTATAAAGCAGAGAAGGGAAATTTCTAACAGTTCTTGTTTAAAGCCTGAATAATTCAGGCTTTAGCAAGTGAGGCTAAAGATACATCAAGACCAGCTTTAGCAGTATTAAAAGGTAGTTTATATAACCTAAATTATTTTTTAGTATGAAGTTTTATCTACTTGCTCTCGCTCTTTTTGTGCCTTTTTCCAAAAGTAGTCTTTGGTTTTAAGCCAGTGCATTAGTGTAAAGTCTAAATCTTCCCAATCTTTTGCTACATTAGCATACATCCAAACAAAATCATGTGGATCACTTTTCCAAACATCTTCAAAAGTTTTATTTTTGTATCTACCAAAAGAGATTGTTTCAAGCATTATGGGTGTTTGTGTTATCTTTACTAAAGTGTCAGCATCTCCATCAACCTTTTCAAGTAAAAACTCATACAAAACATAGTGCCAAAGAGCATCACTTAAGGCATCATGTGCAACAATGTTTTCTAAGCCTATCTCTTTAGCAACCTCTTGAGCTTTAACCTCAAGTTCATACTTCTTGATCAACTCTTCTAGTTTGTAGCTACTTGCATCACTTAAAAGATTACGGGAACATTTGTCGGTATCTATACATGACATCTCAAGTTCCATCCCCTCATTTTTAAGCATGGCAACATCAAGTTCATTTCCATGAGAGATAAAGTAATTACCCTCAATATTTCCTTTTTCAAGTTCTATAAAGCTATCTGTTTCATCTGGCCAGTACTTATCTTCAAGCATAGATGGATGTATATTGTGAACTGCTATAGCCTCTTCACTCATCTCAATATCAGTGTAACAAAGGTCATTAAAAGATTCTAACTTTGAGTTTTCTAGCTTTAAAAAAGATAGTTGAATAATCCTATCATCTTCCAAGTTTAGCCCTGTTGCTTCTATATCTACAAAATAAAATGTTTTAGCCATAAGATACCTTATTGTTTAATGATGTTATTATAACATAATAATATGTTACAAATATGTCATATTTGCTATAACTCAACCTAGTTTACGGAGTTCATCTGGTATCTTAGTAACATCTGTACCTCTAGCTATAAATTGTTTTAAGTTTTATCTTTTACTAAAGAAGTAGCTTTAGTTAATCCATTTTCTATTATTTTTTTCATTCTTTCACAGTCTGTTTCCATACAGTCGATAGAAGCTGAGATATAGTCACTGCTTTCTAAAGTAGAATTGTAGTCGATATACTCGTATCCGTTAAAAGTAACTATCATATCGAAAAATAATCTTATACATCTTCCATTGCCCTCACTAAATGGGTGCAGAACAATCAATTCACACATATAATATGAAAGTTTTTCTATAAATTCGTTTTTGAGTGCAATATTTTCATAATTTTTAAGATAGTTATTATTTTTCAACTTGTTAAAAATATCATTAGAAAAACTTTCTAAATTCATATAAGGACAGAACATACTCTCACCCTTAGATATATTTACACTTCTATATTTTCCACCCCCCCCCACTCGTAAAGTGAAGCAAAAATTATTTCATGAATTTTACAAAGATATTCTTCATCAAAAATTGTATTTTCATCCAACTCTGTATGTAGAGTTTCATATGATTTTATAACTAACTCTTTTTCAAGCTCAGTTATAATTTTTAAATCTTTGATATTTAGTTTATTGATAGCAACATGACTATTTTCATAATAAATGTGATTCGAAGGAGGATAGTATTTCATCTATTTCAATGCAGAAAGATACTCTTTAACTTTTTTTAGAACTTCTTTATCTTTTGTAGGTTGATAACCCTCTATTTGATTAGAGATAGTTGCTGATTTTACAGCTTCTTTATACGAAAATGGTGGTTTACTCATATTGTAGTTCCTTCTCTTTATCCTTAACTATACCAAAATAATTGTTCAAATTTTCTTTTGATATATATTAAGAGACCTCTAAAAACCATAGTGCACTTACGTCTGTTATAGCCATAAGTTATCTAATGGCATTATTATATCACAACAAAATATAATAAAAATAATTCAACTCAACCTAGTTTACGGAGTTCATCTGGTATCTTAGTAACATCTGTACCTCTAGCTATAAATTGTTTTAAATTTTTCAGATTTAAAAGTTCCTCAGGAAGGTTTTTTAAATTGCTATCTAAAAAAGAGATAAACTCTATATTTTTTATCTTACATAAAGGCATAGGAAACTTTTTAAGATGTTTTGTATCTACACACCATAATATTTTTAGCTCTTGTAGCTTTTCAAAACTTTCTGGAAACTCTTTTACTTGTGTGTAAGATAGATTTAATTCCATCAAATCTGTTAAGTCACCTATATCTTGAGGTAAATCTTTAAATTTATTGCCCCATAGATTTAAGATGCGTATATTGGTCAATTTAGCTATATATGGGTGAATCTCTTTGAGCTTACAACTTTCTAAATCCATGTTAATCAAAGAAAAAAGTTTATCTTTATCTCTAGGAAATAATGTTTCATCTATCTTATACTTATCTGCCCACTCATATAATTCACTTAACTCAGATTCACTCATAAGTTCTTTACCCCAAGTAGAAGGATAAAACTCTTTTATAGGGTTTTTAATATACCTAAGAGCATTATAGTTCTGAGCTACTGCAAGTTTTTGTATAAGCTCATCCTCTTCTTTAATGTATTCTATGGTTTCACCATCTTTCTCAACTGCAATTTTTTTCATCTCGAAGGTTGGTCTTGTGATGTATTTAATAACATTAGGGTTTTGCTTTAAAGCAGTTATAATTAACTCCTCATTTACACCAGATATAAGTAAAATAGCAAATCCATCTTGTTTTAGAGCCATCATCTTCATCTCATAAGTAGGATTTTCAATATATTTTATGCTCTTACCGTAGGTTTTAAGTGCTTCTATCTGCATCTCTAAAGAAGGCTCTTTGATCAACTCCAATAAAGAGCCATTTCCTTTTACTGCTGCAAGTTTTACCGCCTCAGTTGGATTTTTTATTTTTTCTATAGATGTTGGATCATTTTCTATAGCTGCTAGTTGAACCTCTTCTGATGGATTTTTAATCATCCCTATAGTCATACCCCACTGTCTAACAGCAGTCAATTGCATCTGTAATGTTTGGTTTTTTATATACTCTATTTGAAACCCATTTACCTTAAGCACCTCAAGTACCTCATCTTCACTCATAGTATTTATATCTTTATTGTCTAGCATTTTAATTCCATTTTATAATATTTTAAGCCTATCAAACACACGCATAGGAATCTTTTTTTCTTTAGATTTCATCTGTTTTATGTAGCTTTTGTATGCCATTTTAGCTTGTTTTTTCTTGCCTAACTCCCAGTATGCGTCAGCTAAGTTTATGTAGGCGACTGTTCTTTGTGGGTACTTTTTCAAAATTTGATTAAGTATAAATACCGCTTCTTTATTTGCTCCATATTTTTGAAGGAAAAAAGCCATATTGTTATAATTTTTTACATCATTTTTTGAACTAAGAAAAAAAGGATTAGTGGAGAAAATTTTACTTACATCTAGTTCAATAACTTTTTTTGGATTTTTACTATAATAATCTGCAACTATGAACAAGTAAGCAAAAAGCACCTCGTAAGAGCTATCTTTAAAACTAAAATTTTCATATATATCTTTATAGTTTTGTAAACTCTCATTACTCAATGTTTTTCTAGAACCAATCATATAATCAACATCTAAAAAGATAATCTTTTTAAGACTAAGAAGCTCCTGATCATAATTGCCATCCATACAACTCATGTTTGAAGATGACAAGGTGTAACACTGCAAATTTCTACTAAAAAACAGTGTCCCCTCATAGTCCCACTCTTTATCTTGATCAACATAGACATAATTGTCATTGCCCATATCGATCTTTTTAGTAACAACGCTTGAGTTGTTTGCCAATAAAGTGCTAATAAAAATTGTTATTAGTAAAATATTTTTCATTTTGAGTAATTTTACCATAAAAAAACTCATAATTGACAAATTAGTATCTAAAAAGATACAATATCTTATGTACTTAATTAAACAGACTGACATCTTTACCAAATAGAGTTTATTATACAAAAAATGGAGAGGATATTGTTATATTGCTTGTTGGTGGTGACAAATCTTCCCAAAGCAAAGATATAGAAAAAGCTAAAAAATTATGTAAGAAGTTGCAACTATGAAAAACTTAACAACATTTGATATCGCACAATATTTAGATTCAAAAGAGATGATAGCAGAGTACTTATCTCAAGTACTAGCTGATGGTGATACCAATGAGTTACTTGTAGCTATGGGAAATATTGCAAAAGCTAAAGGGATGAGTCAGATAGCTAAAGATACAGGCTTAGGTAGAGAAAGCCTTTACAAAACATTTAGCCCTGATGCAAAACCAAGATTTGAGACTATAATGAAAGTATTAAACAGTTTTGGTGTTAAACTGCAAGCTAGCGCATAGAGTTTGCTTTAACTTCTCAAACACTCTTCACTTTTTAATTAAGTCAGAATTTTAAAATATGTATATAATTTATTGGTTCATGTATTTGAAAAAAAATTAATTTAAGAAATCACTAAACTAGTAAAAGAGAACAGCACAACTAAAAACACATAATCAAACTATAAATATTGGAACATATCAAAGCACAAATATAATATTTTATTATGTAACTACAATACTCAAAACATAGTATCTATCCCGTCATACTTTCATTATACCTTCCCAAATCATCATAATTTTGTCACAATAAATATGTTATAAATGTTATAAGTGAAATCCGTGATTGGAATTTAGTAATTGGTGAAAGTGCTTCTGTACAGTTTTTTATCCCACCAGGAGTCTCATCTATAGGGATAAGTATAAACGATGCTTCATTGGCAAATCAAGAGATTTATATGGCAGATTTTGGTGAGTTTGATGCAAAATACATCGTACCAAATACTTACAATTATGATGCTTATACATGGCTATCTAAAGGGGCAAATACTCGTACCTATTCACATAAGCGTAACAGTAAAAATTTAGATAAAGCTTCTAGTTTAGTGTTTGCATTTTATGATAAAGACAATAGATATGCTAATGTAAATCTTGGACAATTTAACATCGCTTACTATATAAATGAAGAGGATTTGGAACTTTTTGGAGCATGGGCTGCCCCATAGCTCTACTTAGGCATCTTTATAGTAAAGTAATCCCCATCAGTAAAGTGTGTAATTTTATCCTGAATTACATCATCTGGTATTTTATATTGTGTTGAAAAATATTGTGAACTATAATAGTATCCATCATCACTTTTTTGCTCTTGTTTCATGTCCATACTTACATTTACACGGCTATCTTTAATCTCAAATTTTAGTGATTCAGCTTTTGAACCATTTAATTTTATACGATATATATAAGCCTTTTTAGTCTCTTCAAAAAGTGGTTTTTTCACATAAAGCTCAGGATGTTTTTTCTTCTCTTCAAGCATATGTTTATTATCTGCTTTAAGCTTTTTAATTGTTGCTTCATACTGTTTAATTAACCTTTTATTATCTTCAATCTGTGTAGAGATATCAGGTGTATAAAAGGGAAATGCGTAAAGTGAGCTACTTAGTATTGTAGCAACAATAGGAATAAAAAATAGTGACTTTTTCATAATAGATCCTTTATTGCACAGTATGTAATAAAGAGTATTTTTTTACATACTATGAGTTTGATATTAGTTATTTATAAGTACTTATGAAAAAAATTATATAACCATATAGTAAATATAGATTTAACACTAATTAAACAGATATTAAACAGCATGATTTCAATATTTATTATAAAGGACTATTATTTTATCACTAATATATTGTATAAATATTTGTAGTATCACTAAACTAATTATTCCTACAGGGTAAATAATATACCAATACATAAATAGTTCTTTTTTTACAATAATTAAAGAGTAAAATATATCCCAAAATAATATACCTACAATAGCTGAAAAAATCCAAATTAAAAAAGGTTTTTTAATCTTTTGTAGATTTATGATGAAACTTGGTATTACTAATGCAATAAATAAGGACAATATATTAATAAAATGCACTATAAACTGTGCACCACTAGAAAATATTGATATCAAAGACAATACTACAAAAACAATTCCAACTAAGATATCTCTTGTCAATATTTCCACCTTGCAATATAATAATTTTATACACTACAGTCCTAGACCAATCTAAAAACTTACTTTACATAAGCATATTTAAGTAGTATCATTATATCATCATCTTTATTACAGCTTAAGATATATCTAGACTTTGAGAATTACCATTTAGCTTATAAACCATTAGTATTTTTATATATTTTATTAATGAGTAGATTTAGGTTTGTATTTTTCATATAACATTGCCTTAGTGTACATAGTAAGTAATAGTTATAATCCTCTTTTAAACTCATAATATAAGGATATTTTATTTCTCTAATCGTTTGCATATTGTTAAGAAAATTTCTTTTATTACTTTTTACTACAAATACACCATTTTTTTGCATCAGATAATCGTGTGCAAGTTTAGGAGTATTAGCAAGTTCCCTCTTTAATGTTATTTCATTTGCTTGTATACTCTTTTGTGCTAGTTTTTCATACTCAAATGATTCTTTTAAAGCGGATAGTTTTATAATGTCTTCTATAATTTTTGAAAGTGCAGATGTGTAGTATTTGTCATTAAGGTCTACAGGCACTAGTTTTGCTTCACTCATATACCATGTACCATTTTTATAAAACTTATTTTGAGCCTTAGCTAGTAGATTCTCAGCAAGAGAGAGTTTATTTCTATCATAGTTGCTTTCGTATGAAGCAATGAGTGCACCTATGAAAAAAGCATAATCCTCAAGTAAACCTTTTTGTGTGGGTTCATGATTTGGCACTGTTTGATGATATAGTTCTTGGTTTTTTAACATTAGATTTTGAAGTGCTTTTAGATGTATATTTGCTTTTTTTGTATATTTTTTATCTATGTATGAAGCATTATATATGGCTTCAATCATCATAGCATTCCATGCTGTATTGATTTTCTTATCTATAAAAGGGTAGTTTCTTTTTTTTCGTATTTGTTTGAGCTTTTTTTGAAATATAGAAAACCCTTTTGGTCGTTTATCTGTACTAAAAGCTAGATGTACTTTGCCATGAACATTTCCAACAAGACTAAAAGAGAGTGCATCTTCTATCTCTTGTGAATGAGAGTTTCCTTGTAGAGCTTTTTGTATCTCCTCTTTAGTAAAGATAAAATACCCACCCTCTTTTCCATCTGAATCAGCATCGCTTGCACTAAAATAGAAGTTTTTATAGGTAAAATGTTCTTCAATCATTGCTATAGACTCTTGTACAACATTTTTATAAAGTTTGTTTTTTGTGAGTATATAAGCTTCTATATATAAAGGTAAAAGTTCTGCTTGTGTGTAAAGCATCTTCTCAAAGTGTGGAACTTCCCAGTCTAAATCAACACTATATCGAAAAAATCCACCATCTATCTGATCATACAATCCACCTAATGCCATAGTATCAAGTAAAGTAAAATACTCTTTTTTAAGTGTAATATCATCATCTAATTCTGCAAGTTCAAGCATTAAAGCGATTTTAGAAGCTTCAGGAAATTGTTTTGAGTGACCAAAACCAGGATAATCTTTATTGTAAAGCTGTTTCATTGAGTTTATAAACTTAGCAATAGTAAGTGGTGAATAGCTATGTTTTGAATTGATGTGGTTTTCAAAACTTGGATGTGATATTGATTTTATTTCTTTTTTTAGAACACTTTTATTTGTATAAATTTTATGCAGTTTTGGCAAAAGAGTATCAAAACCTTCACTATAACTTCTTTTAGTTGGTGGAATATATGTGGAGATATAAAAAACTTCTTTATCTTCTGTCATAAAAACACTTAAAGGCCAGCCACCAGAATGTTTTTTGTATGATTTATATATATTTTGGTAAAGTGTATCAATTTGAGGAAGTTCCTCTTTATCAACTTTTATACTTATGAAATATTTATTTAGTATATTAGCTATTTTTTTGTTTGTGAAGGATTCTCTTTCCATAACATGACACCAATGACAAGTTGAGTAGCCAATAGAGATAAAAACCATTTTATGTTCCTGTTTTGCCTTTGTAAATGCTAGTTTAGACCATGGCATCCACTCTACTGGATTTGTTGCGTGCTGAAGTAGATAAGGTGAAGTCTCTTTTGAAAGTTCATTTGCATTTGCAATTGAAAAATATAGAAAAAGAAGAAGAGAAAAAAGTTTCATTAAATATTCCTAGCAATTCTTTTTAATTATGAGCAGTTCTAAAAATCTTAAAATTCAATAAAAAAACCATTTTCTTTGACTATTTTAGTCAGTTTTGATATGTTTTCTTTTAGTACTATCACTCTGTAACCCTGTGCTTTTACAATAAGCTCTTGCAGTTTTTTATTCTGCTTAAAAAGTTCAAGAAGTTTTTCGTTTTTGTCTAGTTTTATAACCACTTGTTTTAGTTCTCGTTGAAGTGCATTTGTGTTTTGTTTTATCTGATCAAAAAAGTTTTTAAAGACTTTTGGTGGGTTTGGTTCTATGTTTTTATAAAAATTATCTATTTTTAACTCTAAAGCTTTAGTGTTTTTACAATCTTTAAATATTTTCACATAACTTAAAATATATTTATTTGTATCATACTTGTCACAATATGGCTCTAGTTTTACAAAAGAGAGGGTGTCTTGTGAATCTATACTTATAATGGGTTTATACTCATCAAACTTAAGTGTTGTTTCTTTTTTTATAATGGTTTTTTGATCATAAGTATCACTAAGCCCAAAGATATACTCCCCTAGTTTACTTAGTTTTATAAATTCAATACTATCAAATGGTGATATATAACTCTTACCTTTTTCACTTACAGTGTATGAAGAATAAGGCTCATCATAGTGCAGTTCAAAAAGGCCCAAAGCACCAAGATAAAAAAATGATGCCTTTAAGATTGGCTCTAAAAATAGAATATTATAGTTAAAATTATCAATATAAATCCTCTCCTGAGACAACCCACCGTTTATGGCAATATCACAATCCATATAGTAATCATTTGTTTTATAGGCTTGATCTAAATCTATTCTTATATCTCTGTATTTACAAAACTTCACAATATTATCCATCGTAACCCATGAATCTTTTTGCATATTGGATATGATCAATTTTAATGCTTCAAACAATGATGTTTGCTTTGTGTACCATTTATCGTAGCGTACCTTTTTAAGGTGGGGAAGAAAAGTCCTTGTGATAAAATAATCAAGTTTATCTTCAAATTGGATTTTTAAAAAGTTTTTAAGTGTATCAATCTCTTGTAGTTCAAACTTTTTTGTTTCCTTGTAATAGTAAAAGAAACTTCTTGTGAGCATATCGGTAGCTATAAGAGATAACTTTTTATCATTATAAAACTCCTCTATTTGAGTTGAGTTTTTGAGTATGTTAAGCGTTTTGTTTAATGGTTTTTCATTGCTTTTACCAAACTCTACAAGATCATTTTTTAACATCTCTGAGATAATATTTATAAAATGTAAAATATGTTCTTCGTTGGAGTATATAGGTAAATTTTCAAAATATTTTGTGTTATCTAACACTAAAAGTTCCACTTCATCAGATACAGGAAATACCATTTTTAAAATAAATTTAAAATTATCACGTAGACATAATCTATCATTTAAGTCATTAGCATAGTGATTTTCTATCCTTTGAACAAATAAAAACTCATCTTTTTGATTTGTACAATTATCTCCCCAACTAGAGCCATCTGACAAAAAATCAATATTAAATTTTGTCATAATATCTTTTGTGTTTAAGCTATCATTCTCCCAAATAAGGTTTTCGTAAACAAATTTTGAAGCCTTAGTAAGTGACAATTTAGCATAAATCTTTTCAACAAATGGTGAGATAAATAAAACAGTACTAAGTTTTTCAATAAGAAGAGTTTTACGCATTGAATGGACTTTTTTAAAATCAACTTTTGTCCCTGAAATATCATCAATAAATCTTGCAAACTCTTTGAGCTCATTGTAACTACATTGACTTAGGTTTGCCTCAATCTTGCTTTTATTTAATTTTAAAAATCTCATGACACCACTATTCCATAATCTTTTAATATATTTTTTACTGATGTAAAATCTTTTTGCATCACCACTATATGAAATTTATCTGCTTTTAAAATTTTCTCTTGTAATTTTTTAGTGGAGGAGATAAGCCCTAAAATATCTTTGTTATTTTGAACTTTCATAAGAACTACCGATTTTGAAACAACTGAGATGTTATTTACTCTATCATCCAAAACCGTAAAAAATTGTTTCCAGTTTTCTGGAAGATAATCCACTTTATTTTTAAAAGTCTCTTTTGTATGTTGATATACCTCTTTGGTATCAATATTTTTCATAAAAGACTTTATATCTACTTTATACTTTCCATCATCTTTTTTTATAGCAATTTTTTCCAAGTAAACATCTGAAAGATTGTTGCTGTTTTCTACTTTAAACTCATAATTATAATCATTAAGGACTAAATTATAATCATTTTTACTATTAAAATTAGTATCAAATCCAAGTACATAAGAGCCAAGGTCTGTAAGTTTATAAAATTCAATATTAGCAAAACTTGCCCCAACTTCAGTAATCCTACTTAATACACCTAAATCTTCTTTATTGTACGCTTGAAACTTTGTTACACCTAAGTCCCACAAGCCTGTTTGAGACATAATTCCAAAAAAAGTTTTTAAAAAGTAGCGCACAATCACTTTTAGATGCTTTATATTATTGTATTGATTTCGTTGAGCAGAACCATAAAAATTATAACAATATTTATAATTATTAGTGATGTTTTTAAGAGTTTTTGCATCTAACTTAATCTGATTTACCAAATAATCAATATTTATCCAAAGATACTGATCTTGTTTTTTGATCAACCTTACTATAAGTTCTCTAAATTTTTTAACACCATCACCCCTTGCCATTGATGTATGAAAAAGAGCATTTCTTATCTCATGATTATATTTTGAGCTAAGAATAGTGTTGAAAATATCTTTCACCACATCACCATCACTTTTTTTTAGAAGTTTATGAAACTTGCTTGTTGGTAAAATTAATTTATTATTTTCCAAATAATTATGCGCAACTAACATATTTATCAACCAAGTGGCATCATAATTTTCTGGCATCTGTTGATCTAGTAACTTTTTACTTCGTACTGCAAGTGCTCTTTTTTGTGTTACTTTCAACTTTGAATCACTTGCTATAGAGTATAAAATTTTTATAGCAAGAAGAGTATCTTCAGCTTCTATTTTTTCTAGGTTTTGCTCATATTGCTCATAAGAAAGGTTATATTTATTAACAACTATATCCTTAAGCTCTTTAGCATTAACAATCATATCAACCATACTATTAACCTAAAATATAATCTAAATCTGCACTACTAAGCTGTTTTAAGCCACCCTCATCACCACTGATTATCATATCTGTCATATCTTGTTTTTGAGATTGGAGTTCTAAAATTTTCTCCTCAATTGTCCCTTTTGTAATCATCTTATAAGAAAACACTTTATTTTTTTGCCCCATTCTATGTGTTCTGTCAACTGCTTGGTTTTCAGCTGATTTGTTCCACCATGGATCAAAGATAAAGACATAATCTGCCTCAGTAAGATTAAGCCCAACACCTCCAACTTTAAGTGTCATTAAAAATAGTTTTATATCTTTATCATTTTGAAATTTATCAACTAACTCTTGACGATTTTTGGTACTACCTGTCATAAGAAGATGCTCATAACCCAACTCGTTTGCCTTTTCACTAATAAGATCAAGTGAACCTAAAAAGTTAGCAAATATAAGAACTTTATGGTTATTTAGAACTATATCCTCTAACATCTCAAAAAGGTGTTCTATCTTAGAGGAGAGTATCTGGTTTTCGCTTTTAAGCTCAGGTGCAGAAGCGATTTGACGTAAATCATTAAATGCTTGTAGGATTAAAAATTTTGACTTTTCTATACCATTAGCATCTATTTGTTGATCTAAAAGTTGTTTATAGTAATCCCTTTTTTGATCATAAAACTTTTTATGTGTCTCATCCATATCTACATAAACAACTTGTTCCTGCTTGGCTGGAAGATCTTTTAGTACATCTTGTTTGAGACGGCGCAATAAAAATGGTGATATTTTTGCTTTTAATATCTTTGCAACCTCTTCATTTGCATCTGCTTGAATTGGAGTAGCATAGTCTCTTTTGAAGTCAGCTATAGTAGCAAACAGACCAGGATTTATAAAGCGAAAAAGTGAGTAGAGTTCAAAAAGGGAGTTCTGTATTGGTGTTCCACTAAGTGCAAATCTATGTTTTGCTTCAAGTAGCATAACAGCTCTTGAGATTTTAGATTCAACATTTTTTATATTTTGGGATTCATCTAAGATGATAGTGTCAAATTTTATGCTTTTAAGCTTTTCTATGTCATTTCTAACAAGGGCATAAGTGGTTAAGATAATATTGTACTTTTTAAAATCTTCACTATCTCTTGAGCTGCCATAATATGTATAAAAGGTGAGGTTTGGATTGAAACTTTCTAACTCATTTTTCCAGTTGCTAAGAAGTGATTTTGGCATCACTATCATAGATGGGGATTTGCTTTTAGGATAGATATAGGAGAGTAAAGAGATACTTTGTAGTGTCTTACCAAGCCCCATATCATCAGCTAAACATCCACCAAAATTGTTCTCATAAAGGTATTTTAACCACTTAAATCCATCTTTTTGATAATCACGCATCTGCACATCTTGAAGCTTTGGCATTCTTGCTTTTGATGATTTGAGTTTATTAAAACCGTTGTAAAACTCTTTTGAGTCTTTGAAAACTTTTTGCTCTTTTTGGTGGATAAGCTCTTCAATCTCAGGCAAATCAAAAAATGAGACCTTTATTTTTTTACCATCTTTTTTGAAAATCCTCTCTAGTTTTGAGATATAAGACTTATCAACTATAGCTTTATCACCATTACTTAAAGGTATATAGGCATTTTTTTTGTAAAGGTTTATCATATCAAAAACATTAAAACTATCTTCACCTATCTTAAGTGTAACATCTCCACTATCAAGAAAATCTATCTTATCTTTAAAAGAAACTTGAAGTGTTGGTTTTGTAGTGTTGTATTTGTATGATTTTAGTTTCTCACTTCCAAAGAGTTCTGCTTTGGTAAGAATAGACTGTAGGTTTTTAAGTATAAACTCACGGCTTAACTCCTCATCTATAACAAAAAGTCCATCCTCTTCACTAAAAGTTGCTGATTTTATTGCTCGTTTTAAAGAAGTAAGCTTACTAAATATGGTGCTGTATATCTCAAAAACATCACTAAAATCACACTCATAGATGCTAATTGTCGATTCTATCTCATTGATCAGGACAATTTTAGAGATATTAAAATCGTTAAAAAATTCAGGGGAGAGATTGCCTACAGTAGCTGATGTTCGCAAAACAAGTTCATTTTCAGGAGTTATCTTCTCAAAAATAACAGCAGGCTTAATAAGCCTTTTTTCATCTTTTAACTCTAGCAAATAATTTTTATACTCTATATTTATATTTTCAAAATAGGTCATTAAGATACTTAACAACTCTTCTAATTTATCTTCACCTATAAGGGTATCAAAACCTTTAAGTTTCTCAAAGTTATCGCCAACATTATGTACTTGTACAATCTCATTATTGATTAGAACATAGCTAGGTGTTAAAAACTGAAATGTATCTAAACCTTTGACTTGAGTTGATACTAGTAGTTTATCCTCTTTTTTTATCACTTTAAGATTTACTGATGTAAGTGAAGAGCTAAAAGTTATGGGAGTGTTATTTTGATCAAAGAGTTTGTTATGTTGTCTTAGAAGTTCTAAAAGTCTAGGATGTTTTTTCAGATAGATATTTGAGCCTTCATCATCCCAGTTTATCTGAAAAAACTCCTCCTCTTTACTCTCTTGAATAAATTGTAAAATCTCTCTCTCAAGTGAGTTATAAACTCTAAAGTCTATATCTCCAAGAGGCTTCATCTTTGCATCACAAACCTCTATATAAGCACCATATTGATCAAACATTAAAACATAGCGTAAAGAGCCCTTCTCTTTTGCCCTTGTTAAAAAACTTTTGTTATGTTTAAATATATCTAACATCTGCACCACTTTTATAAAATTTATTGATATTAACTAAATCTCTCTTATGTGCTAATAAAACAGACAATAACTGTTATGTATGTTTTAAATAATTGGAGTATATATTTATTAAATTTGTAAAAATCAAAAAAAAGATTGGTCTCCCTACATGGACTCGAACCATGAGCTATCCCTTAGGAGGGGACTGCTTTATCCAGTTAAGCGATAAGGAGTTGTGAGGGTGTTAAAGTTTATAAGAGTCATAACTACTCATTAGTGTATGATATTATAAAAAAGGTTAAGAAATATTTTGATTGGGGAAAATTTCTAATTAAACTAAAAATTATTTGGTTGCGGAAACAGGATTTGAACCTGTGACCTTCGGGTTATGAGCCCGACGAGCTACCGAACTGCTCTATTCCGCGATATTTGTAGATAAAATCTTAAAGCCAAACAGCAAAAAGCTGCTTGAAAAAAACTTACAGACCTGTAACGTTTTCTGCTTGTGGACCTTTTTCGCCTTCACCAACTTCGAAAGTTACTTTTTGACCTTCGTCTAGTGATACACGACCATGACCTTCGTTATTGATTTGACGGAAGTGTACAAATACATCTTTTCCACCATTTTCTTGTTCGATAAATCCGAAACCTTTTTCACTGTTGAACCATTTAACTGTACCATTTACTAATGTTGCCATTGTATTTCCTTATAATGTGAGTATAAAACCCAAGTTTAAAAATCTAATAAAAAGTTTCATTTAGGTGAATGTACTGTCAACAAGAAGTTATCAATATAAAGCAGACTAAAGATGTAACTTGAATCATCTTTTATTGATGGAAGTATATCTAAATTTATCTGAAAACTTACATAAGATTATGAAATTTAGATTTAATTAAAAATTAGACACCTCACATGCTACTTTTTTACATATATTTTATTCTAAATCTTTATAGGTGTAAAATCTTCTCTCATAGTGTTTTCAAAAACAATCATTTCATCTTTGTCAAAATGACCATCATCAAACAGTTTTTGAAAATACTCATCCATAGACTTTTGAAACTGATGATTACTTAAGGTCTGGTTGAACTCATCTATGTAAGGCTTAAACTTCTCGTAACTATGTTGCATAAAGCGTCTTTTAAACTCGTTGGCTAAGTCAGTGTTAGCATCTACTGAAAGTAATGGGTCTAAGATACTTGGGATGTAAACAATGTTCCATGGTGCACAAAAAGCTAAGATGTTTCTACTACGACCAAAAATCGAGCTCAATTGATAATTTTTAAGATCTTTACCTTTTTTGTAAGCTGTCAGTTTTTCTATGATTTTTGATGGGTTTTGTGTGTTAGAAGGGTCTTTTTTTACATGTTTATTTTCAAAAAGCTTACTGTAAAAGTCAGATGACATGTGCATACTAGTGCTGCTTTTAAATCCACGCATAAAAACAGTTTTGTTATTTGCAATGTCCTTTTTTAGGCTTTGCCATTGTGCTTCCACTTTAGCATCTGGAATGTAAATACTCTTCTCAAGACCAAAACTAAAAAAGTCCTCTTTGGAGATGTAATCTGAAAGTAGTAGTTCATATGAGTCTATCATTATTTATCCTATACATTAATATAGTGGAAGTATAGCAGTATTATAGTGATTGTATTTTTTAGCTTAATATATAACGTACCTAATAGGAGATATTAATTAAATGAAGTCCTCGCGACTTAGCCCTTGGACTTAGCTTTTCTTCTTTATGATGAAGTAATGCTTCACTAATATCATTCATACTGATCAGTTTTCTACCAAGTGCAAACAACGCCCCAGCAATGTACCGAACCATATACCTCAAAAAACCTGTACCAACAATCTTAATATAATAAACATTGTTGCCAAACATTAAAGCCTGAGTCTGCACTATTTCACAGCTCAAAACAGTACGAAAAGTTGAATTCATGTTTTTATCTCGTTTGGCGAAGCTATAAAAGTCATGTTCCCCAACAAACAGTTTACAAACCTCTTGCATACTTTCTATGTCAAGTGTCCCAGCCTTACTAGTAGAGGGTACATGCGCCATAATGTCATTAAAAACTGGATTATGGATGGTGTCCGTACAAAAATAATAATGATACTCTTTGTTTATACTGTCTTTGTTTACATTAAGTTCTGAGCTACACAGTTCACTTTTTAAAACACGAATATCATTGGGAAGTAGTGAGTTCATACCAAGCATAAGTTTTTTAGAATCTATTAATAAACTCATAGTAATTTTTATCACTTGCCCTTGAGCATGAACGCCTGCGTCAGTTCTACTTGCAGCAGACAAACTATAAGGCTTATCTTTACAGATTTTTGTGAGTACTTTGCGTATGCTTGACTCCACACTAATTTTTTCTTGACTTGTACCCAAATCCTGCCAACCAAAGTAGTTAATACCTCTATATGAAAGCACAAGACGATGATAATACATATGTTTACACTTCTTCAATTGAACAGCACATAGGAAATCCCTCTTTACGAGCTTGTTGCTTTACAATATAAGCCTTAGTTTCAGCAAGCTCATAGTTATAAACACCACATAAGCCTTTGCCTTTGGTGTGAATATCGTTAGTAATAGAGTCTGCTTCTTGAACATTTTTGTGAAACACTGTGGTAATGATACGAATACAAAATTCCCATGTAGTATAGTCATCATTAAGCATAAATACTACAAATTGTTTAGGTTCATATGTCAAAAGTACGGACTGATTTTCAAGTTGTGTTGCCATGATGAAAGTCTAGCATATTTTGGTAATATATGATGAATAGGAAAGATATTTAGTGTAGATTAGGTTTTTATGTGGCTAATGTTCCTTTGAACATTAACCTTATACTTAATTATTGTAATTTTTCAGCTACAAGCGCATTAACCACTTTAGGGTTTGCCTTTCCACCAGTGGCTTTAAGAACCTGTCCAACAAAAAAGCCTAGTAGCTTAGTATTACCCGCTTTAAACTTTGCAACATTCTCAGAGTTTTTTTCAATAATCTCATCAATAATCGGTGCAATTTTAGAAGGATCACTAATCTGTATAAGACCCTTGGCCTCTACAATTTGAGTTGGATTGTCTCCAGACTTTACCATCTCTTCAAAAACCAATTTTGCTATTTTGTTTGAGATAGTGGTATCATCAAGCATCTTGACAAGTTCAGCTACTTGTACTGCCGTAAATTTTAGTGAAGATAACGTCTTTTCTTTAAGCTCTCTTGCCACCTCATTACTGATTATGTTAGCAAGTGTTATAGGTGTGTTATGTATAGACAGAGCTGCTTCATAGAAAGATGAAAGTTGTTCGTCACGTGCTAAAGTGTTTGCTACTTCACTGTTAAGCCCTAATTCATTTTGATACTTCTCAAACAGTACCTGTTCTGCTTCACTCATAGGTATCACTTCACCATCAATTTGTACCTTTTTAGCTTGAGACTTAGGTTTATTCTCTTTACTCTTTTTAGCCCATGAATCTTTAAGACCAACTATTTTATTAAAAACAGGCTTTTCATCACTATAATCAACTGGATCTGCATAAAAGTACCCTTCCCTCTCAAACTGAAATCTCTCATCTGGTTTTTCTGTAATCACTACTGGCTCGATTAGCGCAGACTTTATCACTTTAAGTGAATCTGGATTAATATCCTCTATTCCTTCAGGTGATTCACAAGAGAAGAGTCTGTCATAAAGTCTCACTTCAACCTCTTTAGCTGTTGCAGCATCCACCCATTGTATGGCACTTTTCACCTTAATCCCACTAGTATCTGCACCACTTTTAGATTTAGGATAATAGTGTGCTTTAATTTCTACTATATCTCCATCAGCATCTTTTATAATCTCTTTACACTCTATGATATAAGCATGTTTAAGTCGTACAGGTTGATCAGGAGTGAGACGAAAATAACCCTTAGATGGATTTTCCATAAAGTCATCACGGTCTATATAAATCTCCTTAGAAAAAGGTAGTTTTCTTGAACCCTCTTTAGGAACATCTTCTGGATAATATGAAGCATCCAGCTCTTCAGAACCTTCATAGTTTATGATACTAACTTTAAGTGGGTTGATCACACACATAACACGAGGTACTTTAGTGTTTAAGTCATCTCTAATACAAAACTCAAGCTGTGAGACATCCACCATAGAGTTTGCCTTTGCAATACCTATCTGATCACAAAAGTTTAAGATAGACTCAGGAGTGTACCCTTTTCTCTTATATCCAGCAATAGTTGGAAGACGTGGATCATCCCAACCATTTACAACACCACTTTGAACTAATTCAAGAAGTTTTCTTTTACTCATCATAGTATAATTTATACCTAAGCGTGCAAACTCATGCTGATAGGGGCGTGGTGGTTCAAGTCCAAGTGTATCAAGTACCCAGTTATAAACATCACGATTGTTTTCAAACTCTAAGGTACAGATAGAGTGAGAAACACCCTCTATATAATCAGAAAGGCAGTGTGCAAAGTCATACATAGGATAAACTGCCCACTCATCACCTGTTCTAAAATGGTGTACATGTCTAATACGATACATCAATGGATCACGCATCTTCATGTTAGCAGCTGTCATATCTATCTTTGCACGAAGGATATGTTCACCCTCTTTAAACTCACCATTTTTCATACGCTCAAAAAGATCCAAGTTCTCTTCAACACTACGTTGTGCATACTTACTACGCTTACCTACTTCGTTCACAGTACCACGGTACTCACGAATCTCCTCTTCATTCAAGCTATCAACATAAGCCTTACCCATCTTGATCAATTCTATAGCATAATCATAAATTTTAGGAAAATAATCAGAGGTAAAATAAACAGAATCTCCCCAGTCAAACCCCAACCACTCAACTGCATCTTTAAGTGCTTCAACATACTTAGTGTCTTCAGTCGTTGGATTTGTGTCGTCCATTCTAAGGTTACAATGACCATCATAATCACGAGCAATACCAAAGTTTATAGCAATAGACTTTGCATGACCAATATGTGGAAAACCATTAGGTTCAGGAGGAAACCTAGTAACAACCTCATCATACTTACCTGCTTTTAAGTCATCAGCAACGATTGTACGTAAAAAATCTTTTCTCTCACTCATTATAATTAAACCTTTTGACATTGAAATTTTATAAGTGTGGTATTTTATCTAAGTTAAGGCTTATAGAATCTTAGTTTTTACTGAGATTAAAAAAAATGGATACTTAAAACACTAGAACCATGAGCTATCCCTCAGGATGGAACTGCTTTATCCAGTTGAGCGATAAGGAGTTGTAAGAGCAATAACGACTTATTAGCGTATTATAAAAAAGGTTAAGAAATATTTATAAGTAAACTAAATAAAAATTATTTGCTTGCTAAAATAGGACTTGAACGTGTGAGCGCTGGTGCCGCGATGACACTCTCTGCTGAACAATTTTTGTAAAATGTTAGTTCTTCATTCTTTGTAGCTGTCATTAGTTTTGCACTATCTTTTCTATCTCTGTATCATACCTATAACCTACGATGGAACCAGAAATAATAAGCTCAATAGCACTCTCTATAACATCAATCGGTGCTATAAACCACTCTCTAGGTCTATGTATCTTTCCATCATTTCCTTGAATATCAATATCCAGACAAGAGTTCCCAAAAAATCTGTGCATTAACTGCTCTAGCTTATGGGGATTCATATTATATGTTTCGTAAGCACTTACAAGTGAAACAGGTGCCATCAAATATGTTGGTTCATTTTCTGCATTTTTAATTCTCTCTTTTATCGCAGTAGATGAAAAACCTATCTTGAATAAATTAGCTTTGGACTTGATTCTATCATCTTCACTTTTTGATTTCAGCACATAAATATATCCTGTAGATTCATCATCGGCTGATATTTGATTTAAATTTGCAAGCTCTTCACCTTCACGAGCTGTTACCATTTTCCCACTATCTTTAAGTCTCTTTCCTAGTGATCTGAGGAGCATTCTTGATTGAGTTCCATTTTCAAATATCAGTAAGGTTCTTCTATTTAGCTTGTTGCTGTTTCCTCTTTGGGCATGTTTTATTTCAGTTATGTAAAGCAAGACACCATCTAACACACAAAAAGTTCCTACATGTAACTGTCTCTCGATGGATGGTACTAATTTTCGTCTATTTTCTCTTAAGTCTGCTTGACACTCTTTAAACAAATCTTCATACTTCTCAAACTCTTCACACTTATCTCGAGTTGCCACAAAATCTGCTTTAGCTTTATTTGCATCATATTTTTCTACATGAGTGAGTGTAAAAATATCTTCCTCATCTTCAAGTAAGCCAAAATCATCTCCACCAAAAATATCATCTATAGAGTTAATTTCTATCTCTTCTTCAGCCTCAAAAAGCCCATGCCTATCATGTTCTCTTAACTGTTCAATTTTATCCTCTTGCTCTCTAAGACCTTTTAGTCTAGAAAACAACTTGGCTTCATGCATATCTGCCATATTTCTAATTGGTTCTTTCCCATGCTCATCAACAAATATATTTATCTCTTCAAAGGTGGATACAAGCCTCTGGTCTTCATTTTGAGCTGGTGTTGCTTTTGGTTTTGTATCTAATATTCCATCAGCATCACTAGAAAATATCTCATCTAGTACACTATCTTTATCCAGCATTTCGTTTTCTCTTCTCTTCTTTGAGATATACTATACACTCAGCCATTCGTAACTCTTGCGGGTCATTGGAGTTTAAACTTGGTTCAGCTCCATTTTCTTTAATGAACTTCTGAATCTTTGGCCATAGTATCTTTGCTTCCTCAAAATCCATAGTGATTCTTGTGGAAGCTATGGACTCCTGAATTAAATGTAGCACTTTCGTTGTTACAGACTTCGAGAGTATTTCAAAGGCTCTTTGAAATGGATTTACACTATCTATAAGGTCAATGTTGAGCTCATCAATATTGACAAATTTACCTGCCATTGAAATAAACTGCTTCCCACCACTCTCTTTAATTTCTCCATTTTTGACAACAGAATCAACCACTACATGTTGTCTTAACTCTTCAACTTCATCATCATTCAAATCAGGATACTTCACTTGAATAATCTTTGGAATAAGTACCTTATTCATCACTTCGGGGTCAATATTCCCTGGCATAGCTTTGAGCATCTTATCATCTTGAAGTATTGCTGCTTTGAGATCATTTAAGTCTGATTCTATAATCTGTTCAACTCTTTTAGTGCTTGGTTTTTTAAACCCTCTTATCTTCATCTCCCCAGGCTTAGCTTTCTCTTTGTCATTATCAAATCGTGGCTTAAATTTAAAATTTGGAGCTAAAACTTGTTCCATAAGCAATGATGCTGTTATAGCTTTGAGCATATTGTTCACTGATATTTTCACTTCACTATCTTGTGCATCTGGCTGAGCAATAAGATTCGTAAACTGGGCATGGGTTTTATTGTCACTATCACGAGTTGCACGACCAATTATCTGTATGATTTCAGTCAGTGAACTTCTATACCCAACAGTAAGAGCATGCTCACAGTACGGCCAATCAAATCCCTCTTTTGCTTTACCTAATGCAATAATCAAGTCTAAATCATCAATATTCCGATGAACACTAAGATATGCATCTATTGTCGCTCTGGACTTTGCATCATCTTCTACTAAATCAGCAACTTTGATGATTTTTCCATCACTATGCCGTTTTACATGAATAATTTTATTGTCATCTTCTTTTACTACTTTACCAATAATGTCAATAATTGTATCAACTTCTTTATATTTATCTCTTGTTGATTCTGCTGAATTCACATTTGGAATATGGAGTATTGTTTTTTTGTCAGTATCTAGTATCTCGCCTATTGCAGAAGTGTATCGACCTTGGTAGAAATGGTAACCAATTCCTAGTGATTTTAGGTGCTCATATCCATTGAGCTGTTCGTAGTAGTTGTAAGTAACTTTAGAAAACTTAGCTTCATCTTCAGGAAGTAAAATCGGTACACTATCTCCTCGGAAAAAAGAACCTGTCATGGCAACAATGTTGACTGTAGACTTTTGCATCACTAATCTTATGAGCTCACCTAAGCGATTGTCTCCATCAGCTGATACATGATGAAACTCATCTATCGCTAAAAGAGTGTTATCAAACTTTTTTTCATCTAGTTTTTCAAATGCAAAGCGAAGTGTGGCATGAGTACAGATAAGTACCTTTTCATCTCCTTCTAGGAAGTTGATAAATGCTTGCACCTTACTCTTATCTGAACCTGAAGTACAAAGATTATTTTTATCATCTACTTCCCAATCAGTATAAAATCCATGTTCACTTAGTTTTGTAGTAGCAAATGAACCACCAATTGAGCGTTCAGGAACAGCAACAATGACTTTTTTTATGCCTTGATTTATGAGTTTGTCTAAGGCTATAAACATTAAAGCTCGTGATTTACCAGAAGCAGGAGGAGCTTTGAGCAAAAGATACTGAGAGTCTCTAGCCTCATAAGCTTTAGCTTGCATGTCTCTCATACCATACTCGTTAGTTGATTTACTCTCTCCAGTTTGTGCATACTCTACATTTACAATATTAGTCATACTTTTCCTTTAAGGTTTGTTTCAATTGGCTAAAAAGTGTCTAAACTTGTCTGTGATTTATCTGCTTAGACGGTATCCAGTTTCTATTTTTATTACTTTACTTCCCAATGTCCACGAGTGCCACCAACTCGTTCTATGATACCTAGCTTCTTTAATTTAGCTACATTCTCTTCTATCTTTCTTACCGATATACCTACTGCTTCAGATAAAAGCTTTGCAGATATTTTGGAGTTCTCTTTCATCATTTGTACTATCATCATCTGATTTTCTGTAAGATTACCGACCTTATTACCGACTTCATTACCGACCTTTAAAATCGCCTGTAGTATCATCTCTAACATAAACTCTATAAACGGGGTGCTTTCACCCATTTTAGTTGCATCCTCAAGTGCTTTGTAATACTCTTCTTGGTAATCTCTTACAATACTCTCTGTAGGCAAACTGGAAAAAAGAGGATTATAGTAATGTAACATAACACTTTGCCATAGCCTTCCCATACGACCATTTCCATCTGAAAAGGGGTGTATAAACTCGAACTCGTAGTGAAAGACACATGATTTGAGAAGCATATGCTCTTCACTCTCTTTTAGCCAATCAAAAAGCTGTGTCATTAGCTCTGGAACTAAATGAGCCTGTGGTGCTATATGCTCGCCAACCCTTACATTTGAACTTCTAAATGCCCCCACTGTTGTTAATATCTCACTCATCAGTATTTTGTGTGCATGTAGCAGATCATTTATATCATCAAAACGATAATTCTCTAACTCTTGGTAGGCTCGTATAGCTCCCTCAACCTCTGCTATCTCTGGTATGGTTCCAAGAACTCTTTTACCATCTAGCAGAGCTGTAATCTTCTCTTCCCCTAAGAAGTTCCCTTCAATCTCTAGTGTCCCAGCTAGTGTTTTTATACGGTTCTTTTTTCTTAGCATAGGAGTGATGTTTTGACCAGCGTTATGTTTGAGTTCTGACATGCTCTCAGTAATCTTACTTGTGAGGTTTAGTATCTTTGATGTTATGGTGTACGGGGGTTGATAGCTACTCATTATTATCTCCTGTACTAACAATTGAGTTCCAATGCTTAATCACTTGGATAACTCCATAAATACTTGATACACATGCGGATAGCATTTGATAGCCCTGAAAAGCTATAGGCTTGCCTCTATCTATTTTAAGTAATTCAAAAGCATCATCAATTGTTGATTTAGGTAAGTGTGCATCAGCAAGTCTAAGTTCATAAACACCTATAAGTGATGACATCATAGCCCGGGCAACATCTTTATCTATTTTTGAAGCTAGTAACTTTTCTAATGACTTCAAAGAGCCAAGTTTAGATTTTTTTGCTTCTGGAACTACACTTTGTATATCTGATACATTCAAACTATCAGCAGTTATCCTAGCTATGTCTTTAGCTAAAGCATACAACCCAGCATCATCGATAGCTCTAAATCTATGTATTTTACTTTTTAATTCTGTAATATACTCATGCTCTCTAAACAAAGTAATACCAAGATTCTTTTTTGCAAGTTGATTTAATTGCTCTATACCTTGAAACAAATAAGCTTCAGGAGCTTGTGTACTTGCAGGAACAGCATGTACTTGAGATGCCGATAATTCATCAGACACGCCACCTTCAGGACTAATATTGTAACCAGACCATATTTGTTGTTGCCATTCAGGTAGTAGAGCTATATCTTTTGCATAAACATTTACTAGACCAATACTATTAATTCCAAAGTGGACTCTATTATCTGGAGAGCATCCTACCGTACCAGTATGTGCTGTATACCATCCTAATGAACCACCTCTTCTATGAGACAAAGCCATAATAACATCAGGCTTAAACCACAGCCATTTACCACCATGCTTCAATGTCTCTCTATTTTCCTTAGTTCCTTCTTCATCTACAATAAAAAATATAGTGGGAGTTGGCTTGTCATATTTAATTCTTGGACTTAATTTCGCAGGGTTAATCCATTCATCTGCCCAGACTTCTCCATCAATACGAAAGAGTTTACGACCATCAAATGTTTTTTCCCAAGTTGAAGTTACACTGTTCTCATTCGTAGGAAGCTCTGAAATATCAGGTATATCATCACTTCCATCAGCACTTGTTCTACCTACATGCATCACTGATGCATGACTCCCAAAATGTTTTCCGTTTCCTTCATGAATTTCCATTTTTCTTCCAGACCAACGAACAGCATCCTTGACTTCTTCTATATCGTTATTTGTCCAAGTTAAGAAAGAATCATTATCTACAACCGCAGCTCGACTATAGTATGCGGATATATATAGTCCCATATTCCTAGCACATAAGTAATCTTTTAAATGTTCAGCTCTTACTTCCATCAAACATGGTTCACCATCTTTATTTCTAGTTAGTTTCGCTACTTCAATATAGCCTTCATTTGGAGAAATCCATATATCCCCTTCTCTTAATAGACCTAATGTAGTTACAAAATCTTGACTGAGATGCCATTCTCTCTTATCAATACTATTGATATGCTGATCGAGTACCAAGTGAATAGCTGATATATCACTAAAAGATGTAAATACATCTGCTGGAGTATATTCGCCACTATCATAGTAACCTCTGTTATCACTGCTGCTACCTACATCCGACCAACTAAGTTTTAGTGCTTTATCTTTGTTTTCTATTTTTACTGCAATACTACCACATCCAAAGAATTCTTCAACATATCCATGGTAAGCATACTTCCCTGATTCACTCAATGTCTGAAGTGCTCTGATAGGTACCCATATAGTTTTAGCAAACTTTTTAGTGCGAATGTCATTCATCTCAAACCAAGACTGAGTCATTATCTACGAGCCTCCTGTTTAACCATCTCTTCATACAGTTTAAACAGATACTCAAGTCGTTCTTCATCGCTGGTGAATGGTTTTTTGCGGTAGCATCTCTCTATGGCTAGGTCTAGTTGATGGTGGGCTTCTCTAAGTCCCTCTGGCATTTTATCTGGATCATAGAGTTGAGCTAGTGTTTTTTCTGAATGTTGTTCTCTTTCATCTAGGATATTGAAGACATGTTCGCTTAGTTCTTCTTTTTGTTTTTCACTGATATCTGGGAAAGGGAAGGTATTGTAAACGAGAGCTGATGAGTAGCGGTAACGCTCTTCTAACCTTCCAGCAACAGTTCTCATCCATGTCATGTGCATTTTTGATGTTACTAATGCAAATATCCATGGTTCTGCATCATATATGGCACTTGCTGAATTAGCGATAATCGTATCTGCATCTAAAAAGCCTATTGGTATATATTCCCTCCGTTCAGATGATACATTTGGGATAATAATAGAAGATATTTTTGCTTCACTTAAATCTCTAAATTGATGTGGTCTTGCTGCTAGTTTATTCAAATTAGAATCTTTACTTGCAAGTCTATTGAGTCTAACCTTTTCAACTCTCTCCATTATACTTGGAATTGTAAGGGCTATATCTTTAGTTTCATTTGAAATCCACAAGCAAAACCTATCTTTTCCTTGAATAAATTCAGCTGCTCCACTTAATTTTCTAATAAATTGTTCTGCATCTTTATTCGAAGATATTAATTCATTTGCCTCACTTGGAGTAAGCAAAAGTGCATTGCATCCTCCCGTGTAGTTACCATATGTCATCTTTGGAATGGAGGATAATGTTTTTGTTCTTTTCTTAATATATGCTGTTTTTCCTGCAACTAAATAAGGATTTATTTCTTTTACATTTTGAGCAATAGATTTGTTTATAAGAATTCTATCCTCTTTGCTTTTATTTGATATTCCTATGATAGCCACTGTTACACCAGCATTTCCTTTTGCATTATTTGTCCATTTGAATGATTGATGTGCAAAGTTAATTTCAAGATTATCATTGAGAACAGAAGGCCATATCGCAACCACTTGTTCTCCCTGAGAAATAGAGTTAGTAGTAACAAATGCCAATTTAGCATTAATATTATCGATATATCTAGCACCTGTATAAAACCAACAAGCTATATAATCTAATTTTTTATAGTCTTTGATATGTCCTAAAATAAGTTCCATGTCTTCTTTATGACTTTTTTCTTGATTTCTGGAACCGAGATAAGGAGGATTCCCAAGTATATAAATCTCATCCCCATCCTCTTTAGGACACACTTCTTCCCAGTCTAACCTAGTAGCATTACCATGAACAATATGCCCACCCTCTGGAAGTGGAAGTGGTGGTGCAGTCTGACCAAACTCTTTGAAAAAAGCTACATTCATCTGATGCTCTGTAAGCCAAAGAGAGAGTATAGCTACCTCATGTGCAAAATCATCTAGTTCTATGCCATAGAACTGTGTAAGCTCAATCGTTGAAGATAGTGACAAAAAACTTTGTTGCTTTCCTGAGAGTGCATCTATTTGTTTGAGTATCTTTATCTCTAATACTCTTAACTCTTTGTATGCAATGATAAGAAAGTTACCACTACCACAAGCAGGATCAAATATTTTAAGACTTGCTAGTCGTTCTTGGAGCTTTTGTAGTTTTGCTTTACTTGTTTTAGAAGCTTCAAACTCCTCATAGAGTGAGTCTAAGAAGAGAGGTTCTATAACTTTCATGATGTTAGGAACAGAGGTATAGTGCATCCCCATTCCACCACGATGTTCATCTGTTATAACAGCTTGTATCATCGAACCAAATATATCAGGATTGATGTCAGACCAGTCTAGTGTCCCAACTTCTACCATGATACGGCGAGACTTTGCTGTAAACTTTGGCACATTGCACCTGGTTCTAAAAAGTCCACCATTTACATAAGGAAAGGCTTTGAGATGTTCGCTCAGGTCAGCAGGTCGTTTCTCAATATCGAGCAGTTCAAAGAGACGAATAATATACTCATCCAAATCTGAACCATCCTCTTGTGTGTGTTGTTCAATGGCATTGGTAAATTGATTGTCAGTAAATATATTACTATCTTCAGCGAAGTAACAAAACAGTAGCCTGATAAGAAATACATTGAGAGCATGAACCTCCTCTTCACTCTTAATCTCATTATCTTTAGCAATCTCATCATAGAGTTTCGCCATCTTCTGGGCAGCTTTTACATCCGCTGGATTTTCATTGACTATCTGAGCTTTTTCCATTCCTGCAAGTGGAAGAAAAAAGTCGTAGTATTTAGCAAGTTCAGTTATAGCTACATCAAGTGTGTCTTCAGTTTTTGTATCAACAGCGAGAATTGTTTTGTAGTCTGTAACGATTGCAAAGCGAGGTGGCTTCTTTTCAGTTTTATATTTAGTGCTTAGCTCATCTATGATAGCATGGAGTTCATTAGTAGGAGCGACTTTGAAAAAAAGCTTGAGGGTAGAAGCATCGAGTTCCCCAATAGTATCAAGCTTGTTTCTATCACCAGTTCTCAGTCGTTTAATACGAGAGTCAGCCACATCATAAGCAGATAGTAGGTCAAATATGAACTCATCACTAGAGAGGTTATCTATAACTTTCTTTACACTCTTCTCTATCTGTGATGTAGTTGCCATAAGAGTATCCTTGAAATAATATGATTAATTATATCTTATATATGTTATATAAAAGTAATGTATAATGTGAAAATTCTATAGAAGGTACAATGTGCATGGGAGAGGAAGCCAGATTAGCAGCTGCAAATTTTATTAGCAGAGATAGTGGTATTGGTAAATACAAAAGCTGTTAATAGGTCAAATACTAGGATATTCTGCCACTTAAAAACTCATGAAACCTCTTAGCAAAATCTTCCCACTGAGTTTTTATGACAGGATTTAGTCGTAAAAGACTGCTTAATTATGAGTCGAAATTGCACTTATTTCTTGAATTGGCGAAGGTAAATCTAAGAAGATAAATCGTTCTATGGATATATACGGTGCTTCAAATGCGTTAGGTGAGACTGATAAAAATAGTGATTTTTCTGTTTTGATCTTAAGTGCTTGAAAGTTTGTTGTTGAGGAAGTTAAGTATGGTGCGCCCGACACGATTCGAACGTGTGACCGCTGGTACCGCAAACCAGTGCTCTATCCAGCTGAGCTACGAGCGCACACCATCTCTGTTTTGAGAGGTTGAAATTATAGCTCAATAAACTTAATATAAGTTGAAGCTATATATTCTTTAAATTAACTGGATTTTCGTGTGACTCTATGTAGCTTTTTAGGCTGTTTTTATTCTCTATTAGCCACTCTTTTAACTCATTGCGTTCCTCTATGTAGTCCATTTTTGGTATTGACATTCCACAACTTGTTTCAACTGCATATATTGAAAATACAAAGATATCTCTAATGATTGCCTTATCCTCATCAAACATATTAAAAAGTTCACTAAACTTATTGTCATATTTGTTTATGATTTTACCTTTACAAAATAGTCTTAGTATTTTGGCTTGGTTTTTAAACTCATTAAAAACTATACATATCTCACCATTGTTTTTTATATCTCTTGCTGTTCTGTTACCGCTACCAATGTAATCTAAAAATATCAAAGTATCTTGATCAAGTACTTTTATGCTGTCGTGACCTTTTGGAGATAGGTTTGTTTCTGCAATGGAGTTACTAGCTATATAAAAAAGTTTTTGCTCTTTTATAAACTCTATATCTTTTTGTGTAAGTTGTTTGTATTGTTTACCCATGTTTATATCTTTTTGTAGATTGTATCAAAACTAAAGAAACATGGAGCTATAATTAAAACAGACAAAATGACTGTTTTAATTTTTGGAGTGTTTTATGGCTAGAGTTCTTGGAAGTTACTCTGTTTCTATTTATGAAAAAGATAAAAAGCGTATATTTGAGTTTTTAGATCTTGGTCTTAGTTATCAAAAGATTGTTACTAAACTCCTTTATGGTTCAAAACAGGGTTTAGCCTGTTACTTAAAAAGGCTAAAAGATAGAAGTGGTGAAAAAACTACAAAAGAGGCACTTCAAATTAAACAGTCCTACTCTTTAGAAGAGAAAGTTGTTCATACAAAAAAACGTATTAAAGAGTTTTATGAAAAGATGGACTCTAAGGTGTATGTTTCATTTTCTGGGGGTAAAGACTCAACTGTACTTTTACATCTTGTTAGGAGTATGTACAAAGACGTTGAAGCAGTGTTTTGTGACACTACCAATGAATACAAAGAGATACTTGAATTTGTTAGAAAAACACCTAATGTAAAAACACTCAAACCAAAAATTAATTTTATGCAGATAGTACAAAATTATGGCTTTCCCTTGGTAAGTAAAAAAGTAGCAAGAACTATTCATGATTTAAAGAACCCTACTCCAAACAACGCTAACTCTAGGAGAATGTATCTTGAGGGTGTTGGCAGTAAAGGTCAAAACCTAAGTTCATACAAACTATCTAAAAAATGGTATAAACTTATAGATGCACCATTTAATCTAACTTCGAAATGCTGTGACATACTTAAAAAAGACCCTTTTAGTATTTATGAAAAGCAAAGCAATAAAAAGCCTTTTATAGGAACAAATGCAAGTGAATCAAGTTTTAGGGAAAAGAATTATATAAAGTATGGGTGCAATATATTTGGGGATAAACCAAAAAGCAGACCTCTAAGTATATGGTCTGATCAAGATATATGGCAATATATTAAACAACATAAACTAGACTACTCAAGCATATATGATGACATAGAAGTTAATGGTACTATTGTAAACGCTGAAACACGTACAGGATGTGCTTACTGTGCGTTTGGTGCACATCTTGAAGATAAAGACAACAACAGGTTCACAAGGCTCAAACTTAGAAAGCCAAAACAGTATGAAAAGATAATGTCACTTAAAAATGGCTCATATACATTTTCTCAAGCCCTAAGCTTTGTCCTAGAATCGTAAAAAAATTACATAAAAATAACTTTTATAGTTATTTATAACTTTAGATATATATACTTAAGTTATAATGCGTTAATTGTAATGATAAAGAGAGTTTATGGAATTAGATTTAAAAGAGATTATAAAAATATGCAAAAAAATAGATGTTTTGTATGTAGAAGATAATGATGACCTTCGTATAACCACAGCAGCACTATTTGGAAACTTTTTCAATACTGTAGAAACTTCTATAGATGGACAAGACGCCTTAGAAAAGTATAAAAATAAAACTTATGATCTTATAATAAGTGATATAAATATGCCTAAAATGAATGGCATAGATTTAGCAAAGACAGTGCTAGATATAAATCCTGATCAAGAGCTTATCTTTGTTAGTGCACACAATGAATTAGATATATTTTTAGAGATTATAAAAATAAATTATGTTAATGTACTACTAAAACCTATAAATATAGAAACTATCAAAAATGTTTTTTATCGTACATCAAAATCTATAGCAATGAAAAAAAATCAGATAATGGTTCAAAACATAATGGCACAAACTAATCGAGTAGAAAATTTAGAAGGATTGAGAAAAAATTTTATAGAGATATAAATTTTTTGATATCTTAAATATAAGTGAATTTTTTGAAGTTTTAGTACTTACTAACATTACTTGCTTTTTTAGCTTTAGGGGTTGTAGGGAATTTTATGTCCCTAGCACTAAAATGAGCTTAGCTCATTTTAGCGCGTAACATAAATTAGTTTTCTTCTTCTGTCTCAAATACAACAGTATCTTCAGCATATATACCAGTTCCAACAGGAATAGTTCTACCAATGATAACATTTTCTTTAAGATCACTAAGATCATCAATCTTAGCAGAAACAGCAGCCTCTGTAAGAACCTTAGTAGTATCTTGGAAAGATGCAGCAGATAAAATCGAGTCTGCACTAACAGATGCTCTTGTAATACCAACCAAGAATGGCTCAGCAATAGAAGGCTCTCCACCAAGTCTTAAAATCTTTTGGTTTTCAAGTTTAAAGTTTGTTTGTGAGATTAAATCTCCCTCAATAAACTTAGTGTCACCAGATCTTACAATTTTAACTTGTCTTAACATTTGAGTAAAGATAACCTCAATATGCTTATCAGCAATATTTACCCCTTGACGACGGTAAACTTGTTGAACTTCAGAAACAAGGTAGTTATATAATGCTTTAGTACCTAAGATACGTAAAATTTCATGTGAAGATAAAATACCATCAGTTAAACGCTCACCAGCGTGAACAAACTCACCTGCTTGAACCATTGCAACCAATGTTTTATCTACAAAATAATCTTTTACCATACCATTTTCACTAGATATTTGAATACGAACTTTACCACGTAAAGGCTTACCAAAACTTACAACACCATCCATCTCAGCTATTAAAGCGTTTGCTTTTGGACGTCTTGCTTCAAAAAGTTCAGAAACTCTAGGAAGACCCCCAGTAATATCTTTTGATTTTTGAAGTGCTTTTGGTGTTTTAGCTAAAACATCAGCCTCTTTAACAGCTTGACCATCAGCAACATAAACAGCAGTTTTAGGAACAACTGCATACTTAATAATATCACCAGAAACTGTAGCTAAAACTATAGTTGGCTTATATTCAGCAGCAATATGCTCATTGATCATAAGTCTAGTTGTACCAGTTAGTTCGTCAAATTGCTCACTAGCAGTAACACCAGGAATAACATCTTCAAAAGTGATAGTACCAGCAGACTCAGAGATAATTGGATCAGAATATGGATCCCACTCAGCTATTATAGTAGTTTCAGCACTACCTGGTTTAGCAATAACAGTATCTGCTTCAACATGAGTGTTATCATCAACTTCTACGATAGATCCACGAGCTACATAATGTCTTACCGCTTCACGACCATCAGAGTCAACAACAACAGAGAAAAGACCTTTTTCATCTACTTCATGTCCAGACTCAATATTTTCAAGTCTTTCTAAATAATCACCTTTTAGTAAAAAGAATTTTACTTGACCTTTTTCATCAGCTAAAATCTTTTGAGTTACAGGTGCACCATCTTTTACAAGTATTTCAGATGCATATGGGATACGGTTAGGAACATTCCAACCATCTTTAATGATCTCAACAATAGATTCATCTTCTTTAACCATGTCGCCATCAGAGTAAGGAATATAAAATTTACCCTCTATCTTACCACTAACACCAGCAAGTTCATTTGGTTTAGCAACTTCTATTTTTCTTAATGTAAATCTTGAAGTCTCTTTACCAGAAACACTAACTAAGATTTCATCATGAATATGTTGAATAGATATTTTACCATCAAATGGTGCTTTTATCTTAGGCTCAACAAGTAAAACAGCAGCATTTCTTCTGTTTGCAACAATATCTTTGTTATCTTTAGATACAAAAGTTTTCATATTGTAGTAACGTATGAAACCCTCTTTGTCTGCAATAACTTGTCTCTCTTGTTGAGTTGAAGATGCAGTTCCACCAACGTGGAAAGTTCTAAGTGTAAGCTGTGTACCAGGCTCACCAATAGATTGCGCAGCAACAATACCAATAGCCTCACCTTTTCTAACTATCTCACCAGTTCCAAGGTTTAGTCCATAACATAAAGCACAAACACCAGTTTCACTTTTACAAGTTGTTGGAGTTCTAATATGTAAAGCTTTAATTCCAGATTCAACAATTTTAGAAGCTTTAATCTCATCTATTAAAGTTCCCTCAGAGTATAAAATCTCATTTGTAATAGGATCAATAGCATCATCAGCTAATACACGCCCATGGATACGATCTTCTAGTGGTTCAATAAGTTCATGACCAACAGTAATATCTGTTATCTCAATACCCTCATGAGTACCACAATCGTGTTCAACAATCTTAACATTTTGAGCAACATCAACTAGTTTACGAGTTAAGTAACCAGCATTCGCAGTTTTAAGAGCAGTATCCGCAAGACCTTTTCTAGCACCGTGAGTTGAAAGGAAATACTCAAGAACGTTTAGACCCTCTTTAAAGTTAGAGATAATCGGAGTTTCAATAATATCACCATTAGGTTTAGCCATAAGACCACGCATACCAGCAAGTTGTCTAATTTGTGCTGCAGAACCACGAGCACCAGAGTCAGCCATCATATGAATAGAGTTAAAACCATCTTTATCATTTTCAACAAGAGTCATCATTTGACCAGCAACAGTGTTGTTTGTGTCTGTCCAAATATCAATAATTTTATTGTATCTCTCTTGCTCAGTTAAAAGACCAGCATCAAACTGTTTTTGAACCTCAATAACTCTAGCTTTAGAATCAGCAATCTTAGGATATTTAGCTTCAGGAATAATTACATCAGCAATAGATATAGATACACCAGCAGCAGTTGCATGTTTGAAACCTAAATTTTTAAGCTTATCTAAGAAACCAGCAGTAATAGCAATACCACCATGTTTTTGAACATAATCAACTAAAGCAGCTATAGCTTTTTTCTTCATAATTATATTCCAAAGTTCAGCAGGAACAAAATCTGGAAGTATGTCTTGAATTAGAAGTCTTCCAGCAGTAGTGTGGATTATTCTATTATCAACTCTAGTTCTAATTTTAGCATGTATATCAAGTGCACCATGTTCTAGCGCAATATTTACTTCATCAACATTGGCAAAAAGTTTATTTGAACCTTTTACACCATTTTTCTCTAAAGTGATGTAGTAAAGACCAAGTACCATATCTTGAGAAGGTGTAGCAATAGCCTTACCAGATGCTGGAAGTAAAATATTCATACTTGAAAGCATTAAAACTTTTGCTTCAGCTATAGCTTCTGTACTTAAAGGTACATGAACGGCCATCTGATCACCATCAAAGTCAGCATTAAATGCAGCACAAACAAGAGGATGTAACTGTATAGCCTTACCATCTATAAGCTTAGGGTGGAAAGCTTGGATAGAAAGTTTGTGAAGAGTAGGTGCACGGTTAAGCATAATAGGATAACCATCAACTATCTCACTTAGCGCTTCCCAAACCTCATTTGTTTTAGCTTCAATCATCTTTTTAGCTTGTTTAACAGTAGTTGCATAACCCTTATCTTCAAGCTTAGCAATCAAGTGTGGCTTAAATAGCTCAAGTGCCATCTTTTTAGGAAGACCACACTCATCCATCTTAAGATGAGGACCAACAACAATTACAGATCTACCTGAGAAGTCAACACGTTTACCAAGTAAGTTTTGACGGAAACGACCTTGTTTACCCTTAATAAGCTCACTTAATGATTTAAGTGGACGTTTGTTAGCACCTTTAACAGCATTAGCACGACGACCATTATCAAAAAGAGCATCAACAGACTCTTGAAGCATACGTTTTTCATTTCTAACAATGATTTCTGGTGCTTCAAGTTCAATTAAACGCTTAAGTCTTTGGTTACGGTTAATAACACGACGGTAAAGGTCATTAACATCAGAAACAGCAAATTTACCACCATCTAAACTAACAAGTGGTCTTAAATCTGGTGGAAGAACTGGAAGTGCAGTTAGCATCATCCAACCAGGGTTGTTTCCACTATTTAAAAATGACTCAATAACTTTAAGTCTTTTAACAATAGTTTTTCTTTTAGCTTCACTTTTAGTCTCACCCATAGCCTCTTTAAGCTGTGCAAAAATATCAACTAAATCTAAATCTTCAAGAAGAAATCTAATAACTTCTCCACCCATTGCAGCTTCAAAACCAAGCTCTGAGTATCTTGAAAGTAAAGTTCTATACTGCTCTTCATTTAGTACATCATACTTAAGAACAGGAGTAGCCTGATCAGCATCATAAAAAGCTTCACCAGCAGATTTTACAATGTAAGCTTCATAATAAAGTACACGCTCTAAATCTTTCATTTTTACACCAAGAAGTGTACCAATACGTGATGGTAAAGATGAAACATACCAGATGTGAGCAACAGGAGTTACTAAATCAATATGACCCATTCTTACACGACGTACTTTTTGTGAAGTTACTTCAACACCACATTTTTCACAAACTACACCCTTGTAACGCATCTTCTTATATTTACCACAAAGACACTCATAATCTCTAATTGGACCAAAGATTTTTGCACAAAAAAGACCATCACGCTCTGGTTTAAGAGTACGGTAGTTAATAGTTTCAGGTTTTTTCACTTCACCATGAGACCATGATAATACCTTCTCAGGAGAAGCAAGCTTAAATTGAATCTGCTTAATATCTTTTGGTCTTTCATTTTCAGTAACGCTAATTGGTACTAATTTACTCATCGTCTTCCACCTCGTCAAAAATCTCAATATCAAGAGCTAATGATTGTAACTCTTTAGTTAGAACAAATAATGTCTCAGGGATACCATCAGCTTTTACACTTTCACCCTTAGTGATAGCTTTATAAGCCGCAACACGGCCCTCAACATCATCAGATTTAATTGTTAACATCTCTTTAAGAACAGCACTTGCACCATAAGCCTCAAGAGCCCAAACTTCCATCTCACCAAATCTTTGTCCACCAAATAGTGCTTTACCACCAACTGGTTGTTGTGTAACAAGAGAGTAAGGTCCAGTTGAACGTGCATGTACTTTTTCATCAACAAGGTGATGAAGTTTAAGTATATACATATATCCAACATTTACACGCTCTTTGATTTTATCACCAGTTTTACCATCATATAAAACAGTTTTACCATCAGCGTCCATTTTTGCTAGTTCAAACAGTTTTTCAAACTCAGCAGCATTTACACCCTCAAAAATAGGAGTAGCAAAACGAACACCCTTTGACCAATCTTGAGCATACTTAAGTAAGTCATCATCACTTAAAGACTCCATAAAGTTTTTAGCATCCATAAGTTTAGCAACACTAGCTATATCAGTCATCTTAGTTCTAAGATCTTGAATGAAATCGCCCTGCTTCTTCTCAAAAGTCTCTTGAAGTTGACGACCTAGCTCTTTACCAGCCATACCAAGGTGCATCTCTAAAATTTGCCCAATGTTCATACGTGATGGAACACCAAGTGGGTTAAGACATACATCAACACTTCTACCATCTTCCATATAAGGCATATCTACCTCAGGAACTATAATAGAAACAATACCTTTATTACCATGACGACCAGCCATTTTATCACCAACTTTTAGCTTACGCTTAGTTGCAATATAAACTTTAACAAACTTAGTCACACCATTTGGTAAGATATCGTCTTTTTCTAAAATAGAAAGTTTCTCTTCATGCTCATCTCTGAAAAGTTTTTTCTGCTTTTGAAAGTGGTTTTTAGTTGAAGTGTATGAAGCTTGTATCTCATCACTAAATGATTTAACAACATTATTCATAGCAAAACGGTTAACCAATCTTAACTCTTCAGCTTTGATTTTTTCACCAGCTTTGTACTCTGTATCCATAACAACAACATCAGATATTAACTCATTTGTAGTTAAAAGAGATTCTATTCTTAACATCTCCTCTTTATCTATCATAAGCAGTCTATCATAATGCTCACGCTCTAACTCATCACGCTCAGCTTTTTCAATCTCTAAAGTTCTAGGGTCTTTTTCATAACCTTTTTTTGTAAATACTTTAATATCTACAATAACACCTTCCATAGATGGAGGACAATATAAAGATTTGTTTACAACATGGCCAGCTTTTTCACCAAAGATAGCACGTAAAAGTCTCTCTTCTGGAGTTGGTTTAACTTCACCCTTTGGTGTAACTTTACCAACTAAAATCATACCGCCACTTACGTGAGTACCAACTTTAACTATACCACTCTCATCAAGGTGAGCTAACTCTTCATCTCTAACATTTGGTATATCACGAGTAATCTCTTCAACACCATGTTTAAGTTCACGAGCTTCACACTCTTTTTCATAAACATGAACAGATGTATAACTATCTTCTTTGATCATTCTCTCAGAGATAACAATAGCATCTTCGTAGTTGTAACCATTCCAAGGCATAAAAGCAACCATTGCATTAATACCAAGTGCCAACTCACCTTGATCCATATTTGGACCATCAGCAAGAATATGTCCAGCTTCAACTTTTTCGCCCTCTTTTACAATAGGTTTTTGTGAAAAAGTTGTATTTTGGTTAGTTCTTAGATTTTTTTGTAAAGGGTAATAATCTATAAAAGTTCCATTATCATCTTCACCCATAACATATACATGCTTAGCATCAACCTTTTCAACTATACCACCTCTTTTTGCTTTAACAGCTTCCCAAGAGTCACGTGCAACAAGTTTCTCTATACCTGTCCCAACAACTGGAGCTTGTGGACGTAAAAGTGGCACAGCTTGACGTTGCATATTCGATCCCATTAGAGCACGGTTAGCATCATCATGTTCCAAGAAAGGGATTAAAGAGGCAGCTACACCAACAACCATATGTGAAGATAGGTCAGCTAATTCAGCCTCTTCTGGTTTTCTAAGCTTTGTCTCACCATCTTGTCTAACTTGAATAAGCTCTTCAACATAACGACCATCACTACCAAGTTCATTTGAAGCAGCAGCAATAATTTTACCCTCTTCTTGTGTAGCTGTAAGATATATAACATCATCACTAACAACACCATTTTCCATTTTTCTATATGGAGCTTCAATAAAGCCATGCTCATTAACTTTAGAGTAAGTAGCAAGAGTATTAATCAGACCAATATTTTGACCCTCTGGAGTTTCAATTGGACAGATACGACCATAGTGAGTTGGATGAACGTCACGCACTTCAAATCCAGCTCTCTCTTTAACAAGACCACCCTCACCAAGCGCAGATAAACGACGCTTATGAGTAACTTCAGAAAGTGGATTAGTTTGATCCATAAACTGAGAAAGTTGACCTGAACTAAAAAACTCCATAATTGAAGAAGTAATCATTTTAGAGTTAACTAAATCATGAGGCATTAACTCAGACATAGGACCACTCATCGTTGAAAGTTTGTCACGAATAGCTTTTTGCATCTTAACAAGACCATTATGTAGCTCATTACCAAGTAATTCACCAATAGCTCTAATTCTTCTGTTACCTAAGTGATCTCTATCATCAATATGACCTTGACCATTTTTAACTTTTATAACATATTTAACAGAGTGAATAATATCTTCATTTGTTAAAACTGTTACAAATTCTGGTACATTAAGACCTAGTTTATGGTTCATTTTCATACGACCAACGCGAGTTAAATCATAACGCTCAGGATCAAAGAAAAGTTGATTTACAAAAATCTTAGCAGCTTCTTTAGTTACAGGTTCACCAGGACGCATTACTTTATAAATTCTAATTGCAGATAAATCATTTTCATCTTCAATATCTTCAGTTTGTTTAAGAAGTTTAAGTGAATCTTGATCAGCTATAAAAGCATTGATAATTGAATCATCAACACCCTCAGCTAAATCATTAGCAATTACAAATTCTGTAATACCATTTTCAGCCATTTTCTTAAGTTTAGTCTCATCAAGTGAACTCATAGTGTCATACAATACTTCACCACTATCTTGATCAATAATAGGCTCAGCTAAATGTCTCTCAAGTAAAGTTTCTAAAGGATATAGAACATTTTCAATACCATCTTCAATTAACTTTTGAGCTTTTTTAGAAGATAATCTTTTACCAGCAGCAACTAAAATAGTTCCATCTTCACTAACTAAATCAAAATCAAGTCTTCCACTAAAGTCATCAGCATTAAAAGGCATAACAAAGTTGTTATCTTTAATATTAATAGTTTGTAAAGGGTAAAAAAGTTTTATAATATCTTGTTTAGAGTAACCTAATGCTCTAAATAAAATAGTAACAGGAACTTTTCTTCTTTTATTAATTCTCATATAAAGAACATCTTTAGCATCATACTCAAAATATAACCATGAACCACGGTCAGGTATAATTTGACCAGTGTAGATTAGTTTAGCACTAGCAGTAGTTGACTCTTCCTCTTTAAAAATTACACCTGGTGATCTATGAAGTTGATTTACAACAACTCTTTCAACACCATTAATAATAAAAGAAGTTCTTTCAGTCATTAAAGGGATATCTCTAATATATAAAGATTGTTCTTTTATATCTTTAACACCAAGTTTTTCTTTAGTGTTTTCATCTCTTTCCCATAACACAAGGCGAGTGTTCATTCTAAGGGATACAGAGTAAGTTAGCCCTCTTTCCATACATTCACGTACAGTATATTTAGGCTTTGTAAGCTCACTTCCATTGTACTCTATAGTAAGTCTATTTTGAGTATCATGTATAGGAAATACAGATTGTATAACGCGCTCAACGCCACTTGGAGTTTTATCTTTAGAATTTATATTTAAAAAACTTTCATATGAACTTTGTTGAAGTTGTAAAAGATTTGGTACTTCAATTAGTTGAGGGTTTTTTGCAAAATCAACACGTAAACGGTTTCCAGAATTAAGAGAATTCAACATATAATTAACCTCTATTGCAATATTTGTAAGGGCCACGCAGTAGCTTCTTAGGTGCAGTGTATATAACGACGTAAGGGCACTTGTAGAAATCGAATAAAATCGACTTTTACAAGCGCCCTAAGACTTCTCTAAACCCAAAGTGGGCTTAGATTTGAGTGCGAGAAATTATTTAATTTCTGCAGTTGCACCAGCTTCTTCAAGTGCTTTTTTAGTTTCTTCAGCAGTCTCTTTATCAACACCCTCTTTAAGTGTTGCAGGAGCATTATCAACAGCTTCTTTTGCTTCTTTTAGTCCAAGACCAGTAATAGCACGAACAGCTTTAATTACATTGATTTTCTTAGCACCAATGTCAGTTAAGATAACATCAAACTCAGTTTTTTCAGCAGCAGCTTCACCAGCAACAGCTCCACCAGCAACAGCTACAGGTTGTGCAGATACACCAAATTTTTCTTCAAATTCTTTTACAAGCTCAGAAAGTTCTAAAACAGAAAGTCCTGAGATAAATTCTAATACGTCTTCTTTAGTTACAGCCATGTTAGGCTCCTTATATATTATATATTTTTTAGAACAAATGTTCTTTTAACACAAAGTGTTTATGAAGCGCAAATTATGCTGCTTCTTCTTCTTTTTTAGCACGTAGTGCCTCAAGTCCAATTGTAAAGTTAGCAACAGGAGCCATCCAAGTAGCAGCAAGCATACCAAGAAGTTCTTCACGTCCAGGAAGTTTAGCAAATGCTTCAACTTTAGCAGCATCACTAGCTTCTCCATCAATGTAAGCTGATCTAACTACAAGCTTTTCATTTTTCTTAGCAAAATCAGAAACTGCTTTAGCAGCACTAATAGAATCACTAGCCCAAATAAAAATATTTGTATCAGTAATCTCAATACCAGTCATATCAGCTTTAGATAAAGCGATAGTTGCAAGAGTATTTTTAATTACTTGAACTCTAGCATCTTTAGCACGAGCCATGTTTCTAAGTTCTTCTAGTTCAACAACTGAAAGTCCTTTATAATCACAGATAACTACTGATGATGATTCTTTAAATTCAGCACTTAAAGAATCAATAAGTTCATTTTTTTCAATCTTTGTCATAATATCTCCTTTCCAGACACACACTTAAGTTGAGAGATTATAAAATCAATTAAGCTTTCGCCTCTAACTGTCATTAGTCCATAAAATATTTGCTTATGCAAACCTAAAATCGGGAATCTGGTTAGATTGCCTACAAAAAATTTGAATAAGGAGTGGAATTATAACTAAATATAGTTTAGAGTTTTCTTTAGTAAAAAAAGTAATTAGAATTATTGGGAGAGAGTGTTAAAAAGTACCTAGGTTTTCACCTAGATATAATGGATTATTTAACATCCATTAGTTCAGCAGTATCAAAATGTACAGCTGGAGACATTGTTAACGATAATACAGCATTTTTGATGTATTTACCCTTAGCAGATGCAGGTTTTTGTTTATTAATAGCAACCATAAATGCTTCAATATTTTCCTTGATTTTATCAGTAGCAAAACTTGCTTTACCGATACCAGCATGGATATTACCTTTTTTATCAACTCTAAATGCAACTTGACCACCCTTAACATTGTTAACAGCTTTAGCAACATCTGGAGTAACAGTACCAGTCTTAGGATTAGGCATTAAACCTTTTGGCCCTAAAATACGACCAACTTTTCCAACAAGACCCATACAATCTGGTGCAGCAACAACTACATCAAAATTAAATATACCCTCTTTTATTTGATCAACTAAATCATCAGTTCCAACGATATCTGCACCAGCAGCTTTTGCTTCATCAGCTTTAACGCCTTTAGCAAAAACAGCTACACGTACAGTTTTACCAGTACCATGAGGAAGAACAACAGCACCACGAACCATTTGATCAGCGTGACGAGGGTCTACATTTAGATTCATAGCTATTTCAACTGTTTCATCAAACTTTGCGCTTTTTAATTCAGCCATAGCAGATGCAGCTTCAGCTACACTATATTTTTTTGTTTTATCAATTTTTTCTTCTAAAGATTTATATCTTTTACTTGCCATTATGTGTCTCCATATAATTTCCACTTTTAGCCTAGTGGTAAAGGCTTAACGTCTAGTTAGACTATTCAGTAATTTCAATACCCATTGAACGAGCAGAACCAGCAATAATCTTTGCAGCTTGATCTTCATTGTCTGTATTAAGGTCAGCAATTTTCATCTTAACAACTTCCATAAGTTGATCTTTAGTGATCTTACCTACTTTGTTTTTAAGAGGATTATCAGTACCCTTTTTAAGTCCTGCAGCCTTCATTAATAATGCAGATGCTGGTGGTTGCTTAGTGATAAAAGTAAAACTTCTATCTGAATAAACAGTTATAACAACAGGAATTTTGAATCCCATTTTGTCTTTTGTTTTTTCATTGAATGCCTTAGTGAATTCCATGATGTTAACACCACGTTGACCTAATGCTGGACCTACTGGAGGTGCCGGGTTTGCTTTACCAGCTTCAATTTGAAGCTTGATATAATCCATAACTTTTTTTGCCATGTGTTCTTCCTTTTTTTGATTTAACTATATTATTTTTTCAACTTGAGTGAAAGAGATATCAACAGGAGTTGCTCTTCCAAAGATTGAAACATTTAACTTCAATGTCTGGTGTTCTAAATCGTAATCATCAACAACACCAGTAAAGTTAGCAAATGGACCTTCAATAACACGAACCATTTCACCCAACTCATAAAATACTTTTGGTTTTGGAGCAGCTCTATTTTGAACACGATCAAGAATAGTATTAATATCTTTTTCACTTAAAGCAGTTGGTCTATTTGATTCACCAATAAAGCCAGAAACTTTTGGTACACCCTGAATCATATGTTGAATTTCAGTAGTTAAATCAACATTTATAAAAACATATCCAGAGTATAAACTTCTTTCAGATATTTTCTTTTTGCCATCTTTAACTTCAATTAAATCTTCAGTTGGGACAATAATATCTTTTACTGCATCTTGTAAAGAGTGTTCATGAACTAAGTTTTCTATTGCAAGTTTAACTTGTCTTTCACTACCGTAAGTTTGAATTGAGTACCATTCGTGTGCCATGCTTTCCCCTTAACCTAAAATTACGCTAAGAAGTGAAGACATAATAAAATCAACTAATGCTAAAAATAAAGATATAAAAGTAACTACCAAGAAAACAGAAAAAAAAGCTTGTTTAACTTGAGGTTTGGTTGGAAAGATTACTTTTAGAAGTTCACTTTTTGCATCTCTTAAATGTGTTGATATACCAGTTTTCATTTATCTTCTTTTATTATGATTTTTTTGCATCATCTACAATAACTAGAGTGCTAACACTTTACTAATTGTTTATGAGTGGCAGGCGAAGAGGGATTCGAACCCACAGCCATCGGATTTGGAATCCGGCGCTCTACCATTGGAGCTATTCGCCTACAAGTTTTATAAAGGGGTGAAACTTACAGTTTCATCTCTTTATGTGTAGTATGTTCACGACACCATCTACAATATTTCTTTACTGAAAATTTTTCAGCGTGAGTCTTCTTATTTTTAGTTGTATGATAATTACGTCTAGTACATTTCTCACAACCTAAGTGAATATTTTCTCTCATATTAATCCCTTTCTAATTTTTTATTTTGTCCTCTTTATGAGTGGCAAGCACAAAGTGCTTGCATCCTAAAAAAGGACTTGATACTAAAGTTTTAATTACTTAATAATTTTAGCAACAACACCAGCACCAACAGTACGTCCACCTTCACGGATAGCGAAACGAGTTCCCTCTTCCATTGCAATCGGCGCGATTAGCTCAGCAGTAATTTTAACATTATCACCAGGCATAACCATTTCAGTACCTTCTGGTAAAGTAATAGCACCAGTTACGTCAGTTGTACGAACGTAGAACTGAGGACGGTAGTTTGAGAAGAATGGAGTATGACGTCCACCCTCATCTTTTGAAAGTACATAAATTTCAGCTTCAAAAGTTGTATGAGGATTGATAGTACCTGGCTTACATAGAACTTGTCCACGCTCAACATTGTCTTTATCAATACCACGAATTAAGATACCACAGTTATCTCCTGCTTCACCTTGCTCCATCTCTTTACGGAACATCTCAACACCTGTAACAGTAGTTGATTGAGTGTCCTTGATACCAACGATTTCAACTGGCTCACCAACTTTGATAGTACCACGCTCAATTCTACCAGTAACAACAGTACCACGACCAGAGATTGAAAATACATCTTCAACTGGCATTAAGAATTCTTTATCAGTTTCACGCTCTGGTTCTGGGATATACTCATCAACAGTAGCCATAAGTGCAATAATCTTATCTGACCATTCACCAAGAGTTCCACTTTTAGCTTCATCAAGAGCTTTAACAGCTGAACCAGTTGTAATTGGAGTATCATCACCTGGAAATTCATACATGTCAAGTAGTTCACGGATTTCCATCTCTACTAGTTCAAGTAATTCTTCATCATCAACAAGATCTTCTTTGTTCATGAAAACAACGATGTATGGTACACCAACTTGCTTAGAAAGAAGAATATGCTCACGAGTTTGTGGCATTGGACCATCAGCTGCTGAAACAACAAGAATAGCACCATCCATTTGAGCAGCACCTGTAATCATGTTTTTAACATAATCCGCGTGACCTGGACAATCAACATGAGCGTAGTGACGAGTATCAGTTTCGTACTCTACGTGTGAAGTTGCAATAGTGATACCACGTTCTCTTTCTTCAGGAGCGTTATCAATCATATCGTAATCCATGAACTGTGCGTCATTTTTTACTGCAAGTACAGCTGTAATTGCTGCAGTTAGTGTAGTTTTACCATGGTCAACGTGACCTATAGTTCCAATATTAACATGTGGTTTATTACGTTCAAATTTTTCTTTTGCCATTGTGTTCTCCTGACTTTTTTTAAATATAAATGGAATTATACCAAATAATTGTTCAATTATTGCTTATTTTTTAAAATTACTACAAATTTTGTAAAATTCGTACTAAATGGTGCTCCTAATCGGAGTCTAACCGATGACCTCTTCCCTACCAAGAAAGTGCTCTAACAACTGAGCTATAGAAGCAAGGTTATTTTAGTTAGTAAACAATAATTGAAAAATCATATGGTTAATTCTGTGTATTAGTTTTGTGAAAGCAATCTTAAATAAATAAAATTTGTTGAAGGAAATAAAAATTAAATTACTGTACTTCAGCTTCCAGAATTTGATTAAATGGAGCGGGTGAAGGGATTCGAACCCTCGACAGCCTGCTTGGAAGGCAGGAACTCTAGCCACTGAGTTACACCCGCATCAATCATCAAAAGTGGTGGTGGGAGAAGGATTCGAACCTTCGAAGACGTAGTCAGCGGATTTACAATCCGCCCTCGTTGGCCACTTGAGTATCCCACCCCAAGATTTCTGGTCTAACACTGTTTCTAATACTTTTTCAAAATGGTGCTGGCACGAGGATTTGAACCCCGGGCCTGCTGATTACAAATCAGCTGCTCTAGCCAACTGAGCTATGCCAGCAACGAAATTGAGCCCGAATTATAATAGAATTCGGTTTCAATGTCAAGGGTTTTTTGCATTAATATGAAATTTCTTCTAAATCTTTTAGTACTTTGCACGCCCAAGGGGCTTTGAGGCTATCAATTTCTTTTACAATAATCTCCTCATAAAGTGGTTTTAGATGATTTATGTTCAATTTTATACCTTTATTTTTTAGTGGTTTTAACTTTTCGAACATTAATTTAGGTGTTAAGTGTTTAGAAACAAGTGCAAGTTCATCCATTGATGATGGAAATGAGCATTCTATAACCATAGATTTTATACAATCATCTTTTTTTACCTCTTCAATTAAGTTATCTAAAGAGTAAGTATCTGATGAAATTATGATTGCTTTATCATTTTTCTTTACAATATAGCCATAAGAATCTGGAGTATGATCACTTAAAAATGCTTTTATTTGCGTGTTATCTTCCAAATCATAAAACACACCAGCTTCAATCTCTTGATAAACTACACTCATCTCATCTGTATGTAAAAGTTTAATCATTGAAAAATCTGGCCAAATTACATTATTTAAAAAATGTTGTTTAACTGCATCTAAAGTTTTCTTTGAACCCATTAACTTTAAAGGTTTACGTCTTATGGCAAAATAACTATCTAAAATATATGCTATATCCATTATATGATCAAGATGTGGATGAGTTATCCATATACCATCTATTTCGCCAGCAAAGTCACCTAAAGACCTCAAAAGGTTTCCTGCATCTATTACATTATGTTTTGATATTAAAAACGAAGTAGTTTCATTTTTCTGACCTTTAGTTCCGTATGCACCAAGTATTTTTATATTATCCATTGTATCCATCTTTATGTTTTTTTCTTATATTTAAAAAGTCATCTAGGTTCTCAAAAAATATATCTATTAGTTTTGGATCAAAGTGTTTACCTCTTTCATCTTTAAACAGTTGAAATATTTTTTCATCTTCCCAAGCCTTCTTATATACCCTATCGCTACCTAAAGCATCAAACACATCAGCTAAGGCAGTTATTCTTCCGTATATATGTATCTCATCACCTTTAAGACCTCTTGGGTAGCCTGAACCATCCCATTTTTCATGATGTTCATACGCTACAATAGCAGCAGATCTTAAAATTCTTCTAGTTGAATCTTTTAGTATCTTATACCCAATAAAAGCATGGGTATCCATTATCTTTCTCTCCTCATCATTAAATCTACCTGGTTTATTGATAATAGCATCTGGAATTCCTATTTTACCAATATCATGCATTGGAGATGCCTCTTTAAGCAGCAGTGCTTCCTCTTTGCTTAAACCATATTTTATGGCAAGTAAGTAACTATACTCAGCAACACGCTTTACATGATTACCTGTTTCTTTTGATCTTGACTCACCAATAGAACCCACAGTAAAGATAAGTTCACTTTGAGTTTGTTCAATCTCTTTCAAAAGTAAAGCACTCTCTATAGACTCAGCAGCGTAAGTTGATGCTAAAAGCAATCTTTCTAAATCTCTTTCATCAAAAACACCATCGTTATTTTTATTTATAACTTGAATTGCACCTATAATCACATTATCTTCATTATGCATAGGAACAACCATAATACTTTTTGTTCTATAGCCAGTTTTTAAATCTACGCTTTTATTAAACCTATCATCATCATAAGCATCATCTATTATAATTTTTTCTCTCTGGGCAATTGAACAGCCAACTATTCCAGTATCAATTGGGATAACAATATTGTCAATGCCATGAGCAACTTTTGACCATAAACTTTTTTTATCATCAGATACCAGCCATATAGTACATCTATCAGCCCCCGTTAACTCTCTTGACATATTTGCTAATATATCAATAATCTCATCATGATTTCTAGTTGCTGAAATTTTTGTTATATAAGAAAATATAAGATTTAAAAGTTCACTAGCATTTAAAGTTTCACCCATTATAAACTCACTTTGTTTTCATAGTATGAATTCCATACTTTTTACCATCATTGATCAAAGTAATAAAATACGAACTTACACTATCATTATATTCATCTACTAAAACATTAAAAAGATATAAGGCATTTTTTAAATCCCCATTTTTATATACATTTAAAGCTTCAGTAAAACTTTTTACTATTTTTTTGTTTTCTTTTGTATTTTCTAACAACTCATACAATAAGACAGCTTCAGCCTTACCCTTAACAACAACCTGTTCCACCTCTCTTACTAAAAAAGTGGAGTTTAAAGCATTTTTGGTAAACTCTGTTATTAGTATATTTACACCATAATTTTTTGTTAAACCCTCAACTCTTGATGCAAGGTTAACACCATCTCCAACTATTGTATAGTTAAATCTATTTTTTGATCCCATATTTCCAACAATAACTTCTGCTGTATTTATACCTATACCTATATAAATTGGATCAATTCCATCCACTTTTAACTCAATATTTAGTTTATTTAAAGCATCAATCATCACTAAAGCAGACCTACATGAGGCATCAGCATGATCTTTAACATTAATTGGGGCATTAAAAAATGCCATTACCGCATCTCCAATATATTTATCCAACATTCCATAATTATCAAGAACTGCATCGGTCATAGGGGTAAAATAACGGTTAAGTAATCTAATCAATTCATCAGGCTCTAATTTTTCAGATATAGTTGTAAAACCTCGTATATCTGAAAACAATATGCTTAACTCTTTTTTATCACCACCTAACTTTAAGGCATCTGGATCTTTAACTAGTTGATTTAAAAGATCTTTACTGAGATAATTTGAAAAAGCTCCTTTAATAAATTTAGAATTTTTCTCTTGATAAATAAACTCTAAACCTTCTAAAATAAGAACACTTAATATTAAACTAAGCAAAGGAAGAAAACCATCTATCAAGATATATTTATCTATAAAAAGATGTTCAATAAGATAATAAAATCCTAAATATGAAATAAAATATACAACAGCCCTTATAAACAATGGTTTAAATACAAGCAACAAAACAAATGGCAAAAATGCAAAAAATGCAATTGCTACTATATTTAAATCACTTCTTTCAACCAAAAGATGCCCATTAAGTACATTAGATAAAAATGTATAATGCAACAATGGCCCAGGTAATTCACCTATAGGTGTAGCTCTCATATCACCAGCACCTATATCTGTAATACCTAAAATTACTATCTTATTTTTAAAATAATTTTTATCATATCTCTTAGTTATTACATCAGCAAATGATATTTGATTATAATCACCCCTTTTATAAAAGTTAAGTTTTACGAACCCTTTTTCATCAAGATCTAGTAGATATTTATCTATTTTCACTTGAGTATCACTTACACGCTCAACATCAGCATTTAGTTTTAACCTTAAAGCTTGAACTGCAAGAGATGGGTAAAGTAATTCCCTTTTTTCTGCAGAGTTAGATTCTTCTATAAAGTATGCAACAGGGTAAGATCTTAAAAGCTGATCAGAATCTCTTATAGTAGAAAAAGCTCCAGACATACTACAAGCTTCTAAAATAGGCTCAATATTCATCTCTGTGTATTTGGCTTCAGCAAAAATTTGTTTATCATTGTGTTCACTTTTTTGTGAAAGAAGTCTATCTAAAGCAGAATCAACTAACATCTCCTCTTGATAAACAGAGATATTTTGAGTAGCCTTTTTTCTAAGAAAAAATCCACATACACTAGCTGGAAGAGAGCTCAAAGAGCTAGCAAGTTTCTGATCAGAAAAAGAGTTTGTCTCCTCAGAAAATATCATATCCATTAAAACAACATCACTTTCAACTAATTGATCTAAACCCTTAGCAATAATATCTCTATTCCAAGGCCATCTACCAAACATATTTACGCTTGGCTCATCAACTGCGATAAAGACGATATCTTTAGATGGCTTTTTATCTTGCAAAGAGTAAAAAGAATCACTAAACCTTAAAGAGTAAGACTTAAATGGTTCAGCTTTTGAATAGTATAAATAGATGCCTATAAGAAGTACAGCTACACTTCCTAAAAATAAATAAAGATTTCTAAAGCGCATCTAAAATATTTTCAAACTTATCAAATTTTTTAGAATCATCAGCTTCAAACTGATTTTCATCAACACGCTTACCAGAAAAATCTATCTTTTTCCCCTTAGATAATTCAAACTCATTTACATTAGTAACGATATCTTCCTCTATAGCTTTTTTATATGCTTCAAAACCAAGTTCTTGTTGCAATTTATAACGCTCATACTCCTCAAGAACTTTTTTTCTATGTAGTTCAAACTCCTCTTTTATACTAGCAACACCAATCAAACCCTCTTTTAAAGAAACACTTTTAGAATCATTGGAATCATTAACTATAAATGTAGTACCTTTAATACCAATAATCGCAAATTGTGTTTTAATTTTAAGAGAATTATTTGAACCTCTTTTAGATATATGATAGTATATAGAACCACCACCATGTTGAATCTCATTTAAAGATGTAAATCTTGCTTGTGAACCTTTATCCAATACAATCTTTGAGCCATCATTTAATGTAATAATCGCATTGGCATTTGAATATGTTAAAATCATATCACCAGCAGAAATTTCATAACCCTTAGAGATTTTCTTCTTTCTAATAGACTTATCTGGCAATACTTTAACGATACCCTTAGTATTATTCACAAAACCTAAATAATGTTTTTTAACTTTTTCCGAAGAATAAAGTGAAGTAAAAACAAGTACTACCAACAAAAATAAACGCATATAACATCCAATCAAACTAAAATTTTCTAAATTATACCATTTTTTTATATCAACTACAAATATTGCACTTTCGTGTGATATTTTTTTTATAATATTGTAGTAAAATAGAACTATGTTAAAAATATTATTCTCCCCATCAGAAGCAAAAAGTACAGAACACAGTGATACTCAAATAAAAGATATATATTTAGGTTTAGAGCCAAGAATAGAGTTGATAGATGCGTATAAAAGCGTAATTGACTCTTACGATATAGATAAAATCTTAAATCTATTTGGAATTAAAAAAGAGCAAGATGTATTACCTTATATGAAAGATATATATAAAAGTAAGACACTTAGAGCTATACAAAGATATAGTGGAGTAGCTTACGAGTATTTAGACTATGAAACACTTAGTGTATCGCAAAAAGAGTTTTTACTAAATAGAGTTATCATCTTTTCAAATCTATTTGGACCAGTTAAGGCAAGTGACTTAATACCTAACTATAAAGTTAAACAGGGTAATAAAATCGCACAAATGGATCCAGCAAAATTTTATAAAGATAAATTTACAGAAGATATTGATCAAGATCTTAGTAATTTTGATATTTTGGATTTAAGAGCTGGCTATTATGAAAAATTTTACAAGGTAAAAAGTAACTATTATTCTATGAAGTTCCTCAAAAATGGAAAAACTGTTTCCCATTATGCTAAAGCATATAGAGGAAAGGTGTTAAGAGAGATTGCAATAAATAAAATAGACTCACTTTCAAGTATTATTCACCATACATATGATGGATTAGAACTTTTAGATGTAAATAAAAACAAAAATAAAACAGAATTAGTCTATACAATACTAGAGTAGACTAGACTACTTTAGATTTTAGTCCTTATAATATACTTTGATGGGACTAAAACAACTTTAAGTATTGTAAGCAAACTTATATATGGTGAAATACTCACTAATTCTTTAAAATCTTGAATTAAATCTTTATAATTTATGTTTTTCATCTTAATATCCTTAATTTTTGGTTATTATTACAGATAAATGTGTATAAAAAATGTAGGTGGTAAAATGCAGAATATTGATACAATCAATGAAATAATAAAAAATAATCTTAGCGTGATGCTATATTTTAGTGCTCCAACTTGTAATGTATGTCATGCACTAAAGCCAAAACTTACTCAAGCAATAGAAAAAGAGTTTGATAAGATGGATATAATCAGTATAGATACAAGTGTTGATCAAGAAGTAGCAGCACATTTTAGTGTTTTTGCTATACCAACTGTATTGGTATTTTTAGATGGCAAAGAGTTTGTAAGAAAAAGCAGACATATGAGTGTAGATGCACTAATAGATGAGATTAAAAGACCTTATCAAATAATGAATTCATAAAGGAAACAACATGGCAAAAGAACATTCACTAGATATATCAGCAAAAATATCTATGCAAGACTTTAAAGATGCAATCAATCAAGTTGAAAGAGAAGTAAGTAATAGGTACGATTTTAAAGGTACAAATTATGAAGTAAAGTATAATGAAAAAGGTAAAACTTTAACCTTACTAGCATCTAGCGACAATAAACTAGAAGCTTTATATGACATAGTTGTAGCCAAACTTTTGAAACACTCATTAAGTTCTAAAGTTTTAGAAGAGGGTAAAAAAGAAGAAGCTTCTATGGGTAGTGTTAGAATGGTATATAAAATAGTTGATTATATAGAATCTAAAGAGGCTAAAAAAATTGTTGCTGAGATTAAAAAACTTAAAAGAAAAGTTACTGCACAGATTGAAGGCGATGCTATTAGATTAAAAGGGAAACAACTTGATGATTTACAAATTGTAATTAAAGAGATAAAATCTATGGAGTGGGATGCACCACTGGTATTTGAAAACTTTAGATAAGGATTGATTATGGGTTTAGTTAGTGTATCAGAAGCATCACAAAAACTAGGTATCTCAAAAGAAGCTATACATAACAGAATAAGAAGAGGCACATTAGAGTGCGTTGTTGTTGATAATATTAAAATGGTAGATGTAAGCAAGATTAAAATCAAAAGTAAAACTGTAAAAGCTGTAAATGAAACTAAAGACTCTAATCAAATTAATGATTTTTTACTTGAACAAAATAAAGAGTTAAAAGATAAAATAATTAGCTTAGAACTTGAAACAAAATCACTCAGAGATAAAAGAGAAGAGCAATTAATATTAGAAAAACAAAAAATTGAATCTATCTACAAACAAAAAGATGAACAACTTAAAACTGTTTTACAAGTTGTAACAAGTAAACTTTTAGAAGCAAAAAGCTTTACTAATGACTTAAACTCAAATATAGAAAATGATATTGACACTTTGATTTCAGATAAGCAAGATGAAGATATCATAGACATTGAACCACAAACCTTAATATCTCTAAAAAAGTTTTTAAAACTAAAAGGCTACTCTGATAAACGGATAGTGGCAATTAAGGATAGATTTAAAAAATTAGATAAAGATGACGATAGGCTTATACACAAAAAGGGTAAAATTTATATTGATCCATCAAAATTTGATTATTCTCAACTTTTAAAAAAGGGTAAACATTAAAACTATACTATTATATATACATGGATTTGCTTCTAGTGGACAAGCTAAAAAATCAAATTTACTCAAAAAACAATTTAATAAAAGTATTTTTCTTGCACCAAGTTTATCTTATATACCAGAACTAGCTATAGATACACTAGAAAATATTATTGAAGAGTTTAGAGATGATTATAAAATTATACTTATTGGTTCATCTTTGGGTGGCTTTTACTCTATATGCTTAGCTCAGAAGTACTCTTTAAAAGCTATCTTAATAAATCCAGCAGTTAATTCCTTTGATACTCTAAAAAAGTATGAGGGCTTAAATAAAAGTTATTTTGATGGTAGTAGTTTTGAGATGAAATTTGAATATCTAGAATATTTAAAAAGTATATCTACACAAAATGTATCTGATCAAGAAAGCTATCTGCTTATGTTGCAAAAAGGTGATGAACTTTTGGATTATACAAAAGCATTAAAATTATTGCCAAAAGCTAAAATAATTTTAGAAGACAATGGTTCTCACTCTTTTGAAAACATAGAAAATCATTTTGATGTGATTGGTGATTTTATATCTGATTGATTTTACAGATCATTCTAAATAAAAAGTTTAAATTAGTAATAAAAAAGTAAAAAAGAATTGGGTAAATAAGTAAGTAAAAAGAAGAAATCCGAACTAGGCAGCGACCTACTTTCACACACCTGCAAGGTGCAATATCATCAGCGATGAGAGGCTTAGCTTCTGGGTTCGAAATGGGACCAGGCGTTTCCCTCTCTCTATAGCCACCTAGACAACGGAAGTAAAGACACCTAGATGTGTTTACTTCTGTTGGTTAGGTATAACTCGGATTGAGTGTATATCAGGTTAAAGTCAATTAATGTTTTACAACTACATATATATGTAT
>WFNF01000080.1 GCA_015488775.1 Helicobacteraceae bacterium | reverse complement strand
ATTAAACCTCTTATAGATTTTGTTTTTTTTAGAGATTTTAAATCTACTTCTATAACTTTATTTATAAGTGGATGGTTTTTTAAAATTGATAAAAAACTTTTTTCACAAACCCAATCTATATTTGCATCAGGGTAACTTTTTTTAATAAACTGAAGTACAATTGTAGTATTAACAATATCACCAATAGCACTTAGTCTTACAATAACAATTTTTTTCATTAGTGAAATTATAACTAAACTTGGATATAATCGCGATTATAAATTTGTAAGAGGGGAATTCCTAAATGGTTGAAAGAGATATAAAGCATTTTGGTGAGATAAGAACTAAGGCTAGAGCTTACTTCTGTTATCTATTTTCAAAAAATTTACCCAATAGATTGCCATCAATTACAAAAGAAGCTGTATTAAAAAGACTTTTAAAAATCCAAGGTGATTTAAAAGCTAGTGAGGGTGTTTATATTATTGATGAAAAGGGTGTTCAAGTAACACCTACAATTTGTCAAAGTAAAAATAATAATGAAGATATAGGTCAAATACTTTCAAGTCGTGCTTATTATTATAGAGCTATGAATGAGAAGCGTTGTACCATTACCGACCCATACCCATCTTTGATTACAAATGAGCTTACAGTTACTGCATCTCAACCAATCTTTGATGAACATGGTGATATAAAATATGTGGCGTGTATAGATGTTCAACTTGATGAAGTTTTACGCATAACACACCCCTTAGCATTAAATAAAATAAGTGGTAAATTTTTTAAATGGGTTTATGGAGCTTTTTCACTTGTTCTAGCCATGGTCTCTTTGCTTTTATTTTTAAAAGGTGTTCAACTTTTTATTTCAAGTGGAATAGATTTTAGAAACTTAGGCATAAAACATATTTTTGAAGCTACTATTTTACTTACTCTATCTTTAGCAATATTTGATCTTGTTAAAACACTCTTTGAAGAGGAAGTTCTTGGTAATGAGGGTGGTCATAATGTGTTTGAGATGCATAAAACTATGGTTAGGTTTATTGGCTCGATTATAATTGCTTTATCCATAGAAGCTTTGATGTTAGTGTTTAAGTTTGCTATAACCGAGCCAGATAAAATTATAAATGCAATATATATTATTATGGGTGTTGTTGGACTTTTATTTGGTTTAGCTGTATATATTAAATTAACAAGAGAGAATTATAGATGATAGCTATTGTAGATTACAATATGGGAAACCTTGCTAGTGTTAAAAACGCTTTTATGTTTAATAATCATAAAATTGTTGTTGAGTCTGATCCAGATAAGTTGAAATATTATGATAAAATAATTTTACCTGGAGTTGGAGCTTTTGGCGATGCAATGGAGCATCTTAAGCAAAGAGATATGGATTTAGCTTTAAAAGATTATGCAAAAAGTGGAAATTATATGTTAGGTGTATGTCTAGGTATGCAACTGCTTTTTGATAGCTCATCAGAGTTTGGACAAAACGATGGTTTAGGTTTAATAAAAGGTAAAATTCAAGCTTTTGATAAATCAAAGTTTTCGCAACCATTAAAGGTTCCTCACATGGGATGGAATAAGCTTTTAACTCAAGAGCATAAACTTTTTGACTCTTTAGATGAATCACATTATCTTTACTTTGTTCACTCATACCATGCGGTTGCTCAAAATAGAGATGATGTAATAGCACAAAGTGAATATGGATATAAGTTTGATGCGGCAGTTGCACATAACAATATTTTAGGTATTCAACCCCACCCTGAAAAGTCACATAAAAATGGCTTACAAATAATAGAAAATTTTATAAGGATTTAATAACAATGACAGTATTTCCAGCGATAGATTTAAAAGATGGTAAAGCAGTAAGATTAACAAAAGGTTTGATGGATAGTGCTAAGATATACTCAGATGAACCATACAAGTTAGTAAAAACTTTTGAAGAGTTAGGTGCATCTTGGGTGCATCTTGTAGATCTTAATGGTGCTTTTGCTGGTGAGCCAAAAAACTTAGAACAAATAAAGCTTATAAGAGAAAATACTAATGTTAAGTTACAGCTTGGTGGTGGTATTCGTGATGAAGAAACCATTAAAAAATATTTGGATATTGGTATAGATAGAGTTATATTGGGTTCAATCGCTCTTAGAGACCCAGAGTTTGTAAAAGAGATGGCATCAAAATATAGAGTTGTTGTTGGTATAGATGCAATAGATGGCTTTGTAGCTGTTGAGGGTTGGGGTGAAGTTAGTGAGATGAAAGCAGTTGATCTTGCAAAAAAATTTGCAGATGCTGGAGTTGAAGCTATAATCTGTACAGATGTTGGACAAGATGGTACATTAGCTGGGGTTAATGTTAATTTTACATTAGAGATGGCTAAAGAGAGTGGAATTCCTACTATTGCAAGTGGTGGTGTTAAAGATGAAGATGATATAATAAAACTTAAAGAAACAAAAAAAATTGATGGTGTAATAGTTGGAAAAGCTTACTATGAGGGTAAAATAGACTTAAAAAATGTATTATAATTTAATTAAATAAAAAAATTTAGTTTAAATTTGATATTATGTTACTATTATTAAATAATTTAAAACTCAAATGTGTATTAACACTTATAAAAACTTTTAAAAGGTTTTTATATTAATAAATTAATCAAAGGGATAAAAATTGAAACTATTAGTTGTTGATGATAGCTCTACAATGCGTCGTATTATAAAAAACACTCTTGCAAGACTTGGGTATAAAGATATTTTAGAGGGTGCTGATGGACTTGAAGGATGGGCTGCCTTAGATGCTGCACCTGATGTTGGTATGTTAATTACAGATTGGAATATGCCTGAAATGAATGGACTTGAACTAGTGAAAAAGGTGAGAGCTGATGAAAGATTTGTTGACCTTCCTATAATCATGGTTACAACTGAGGGTGGTAAAGCTGAAGTTATTACAGCACTTAAAGCAGGTGTCAATAACTATATAGTTAAACCATTTACCCCTCAAGTTTTAAAAGAGAAGTTAGCTGCCGTTATGGGTATAGAAGAGTAAATGGGAGAATTTTACTATGCATTAGTAGCTCAACCATCTTCACATATTGAACTTTTTAGAGATTTTTTAGCCGATACACTTCCTGTTGGCTTTGAAGAGTTAGATGATAGTTTTATCATTAGAAGTGAAGATGAACTAGATACTATAAGTTGGGGTATTGATCAGTTTGCTGAGGCACTTTCTAAAGCACTTAATACAACAGTGTCTGTAAACTTAACTTTATCAAAAGAAAAAAATGAAGACTGGATTAAGCTTTATCAAGAGGGCATAAGTTCTATAAAAGTTGGTGATTTCTTTATACATCCTACTTGGGATGAACCATCTAAGGATAAGCTAAACATTGAGATAGATCCATCTTTAGCATTTGGTACAGGTCATCATCCAACAACAGCGTCTTGTATAAAAGCAATATCTACTTATGTTAAACCTGAACAAAAAGTTTTTGATGTAGGCTGTGGTTCGGGGATACTTGCAATTGCTGCTTCTAAAAAAGGTGCTATAGTTGACTTGTGTGATACAGATGAAGTATCAATAGAAAATTCTAAACAAAATATAAAACTTAATGATGTAAAAATTAATGATATCTTTATAGGTTCAGCAAATAATACAGAAAAAACTTATGATGTTGTTATAGCCAATATTGTTGCAGATGTTTTAACAATGATTAAAAAAGATTTAAAAGCGCGTTTAAATGATGGTGGTATATTAATACTTTCTGGAATTTTAGACAAATACGAAAACAAAGTTTTAAAAGCTTTTAGCGACTTAGAACTAATAGAAAATATAAAAGACAAAGAGTGGATAACACTTGTAGTAAAAAAGGTAGAAAATGGACAATAACCAAAATCCAAAAAATGACGATAACAATTTTTTTAATAAAAATCCACTTGTAACATTTGCGATTTTTTCAATAGTAGTGATTTTAGTATTTAAAACTCTTATTGGTGATCAAGGTGAACTTGGTTCAGGTATGGGTTCAAATGCAAATACTAAACATAAAGATATCTCTTACTCAGACTTAAAAAAACTTGTTTCAAGTAAAGAAGTAAACAAAGTTGCAATTGGTCAATCTTATATAAGAGCTTTTTCTGGTGAGGGTAAAAATAAAATTATTTATACCGCTAGGTTAATTAAGGGTGATAGCACTTTAATTCCACTTTTAGAAAAAGAGGGTATTGAATACTCTGGTTTTAGTGAAACTAATTGGTTTACAGAGATGTTTGGATGGTTGCTTCCATTTTTGATAATCATTGGTATTTGGATGTTTTTTGCTGGACGTATGCAAAAAAGCATGGGCAATGGTCTTCTTGGCATGGGTAACTCTAAAAAGATGATCAACTCAGAAAAACCTAAAACTAAGTTTGATGATGTTGCTGGTGCTGCTGAAGCAAAAGAGGAAGTTACAGAGATTGTTGACTTTTTAAAATATCCAGGTCGTTATGTTGAACTTGGTGCAAAAATACCAAAAGGTCTTCTTCTTGTTGGTAGTCCAGGTACTGGTAAAACTTTATTAGCAAAAGCTGTTGCTGGTGAAGCCGATGTACCTTTTTTCTCAGTTACTGGTTCATCTTTCATAGAGATGTTTGTTGGTGTTGGTGCGGCTAGAGTTAGAGATCTTTTTGAAGAGGCTAAGAAAAATGCTCCATCTATTATATTTATAGATGAGATAGATGCTATAGGTAAAAGTCGTGCTTCTGGTGGTATGATGGGTGGAAATGACGAAAGAGAACAAACTCTAAATCAACTTTTAGCTGAGATGGATGGTTTTTCAACTGATACTCCAATTATTATTTTAGCTGCAACAAATAGACCCGAGATTCTTGATCCTGCTCTTATGAGGCCTGGTCGTTTTGATAGACAAGTTTTAGTTGACAAGCCTGACTTTGATGGTCGTGTGGAGATATTAAAAGTACACTCTAAAGGTATCAAAGCTGACGCTGATGTTGATTTAAAAGAGGTTGCTAAACTTACAGCTGGACTTGCTGGTGCTGATTTGGCAAATATTATAAATGAAGCTGCGTTGCTTGCTGGTAGAAAAAACCAAAAAACAGTTAAGCTTGAAGATATGAGAGAGTCAGTTGAGAGAGCCTTAGCTGGACTTGCAAAAAAATCTCGCCGTATTAATGAAAAAGAGAAAAAAATTGTTGCGTACCATGAAAGTGGTCATGCACTGTTAGCTGAAACAACTAAGGGAGCTAAAAGAGTATCTAAAGTATCTATAGTTCCTCGTGGTTTAGCTGCTCTTGGTTACACTTTAAATGCTCCAGAAGAAAATAAATATTTAGCTCAAAAACATGAATTAATCGCTGAGGTTGATGTTCTTCTTGGTGGACGTGCTGCTGAAGAGGTTTTCATCAAAGAGGTTTCTACAGGTGCTGGAAATGACTTGGAACGTGCAACTGATATATTAAAATCTATGGTTCAGGTTTATGGTATGAGTGATGTAGCTGGACTTATGGTTTTAGAAAAACAAAGAGGTTCATTTTTAGGTGGAGGAGCTCAATCTTCACGTGAATATTCTGAAAAAATGGCTCAGGAGATGGATTCTTTTATTAAAGATACATTGTCTGAACGTTATACAGCAGTACTTGAACGTTTAAGAACTTATGAAGATGCGATTGAAGAGATGGTTGAACTTTTATATAATAGAGAAAATATTTCAGGTGCTGAGGTTGTTGGAATTATTAAAAAATTTGAAGAAAAAAATAATATAACATCACTTTTAGTTCCAGAAAAAGAGATAAAATCTGAGAGTACCATAGATGAATAAAGAGACTTTTATTATCTCATCTGCAGGTTTTAAGATTATATCTTTTTTTTTAGCTATTTTTGTTGTTTTTACAGTTTTTGATTTTGATGTTTTACAGTTCATTAGTTTTATATTTTTAGCTTTAGTGATTTACTCTTTTAGAAATCCAGAGCGTGAAAGTTCAACTTATGACGTAAACTCAATAACTTCAATGGTAGATGGAGAAGTTATCGCTATTGATGAAGTTGAATCTTATGCTGATAATAATACAGCTTTTTATAAAGTGGTAATTAAATCTTCACCTTTAGATGTTGGTGTTTTAAGATTTCCTTTTGATGCTAAAATTAAAAATTTTAAAAAAGTTAACGGGCTTTTCTTGAGATATAATTCATCTTTAAGAGATGATCTAAATGAGTATATGACTCTTGAAATAAGTGATGACAATAATAGTATATTTGTGGAACATAAAGTTTCATGCTCTCTTGTACCTATAAGTTATGATGAGTTAAGCTTTAGTGGCTCAAAACAGGGTACAAGATATGGTTATATGTCAAGTGGTACTACAACAATGTATATACCTAAAAACAGTAGACTCTCTTTAAATATTGGTGAAAATGTTAAAGCGTATGAAACACTAATAGCTTACGTTAACTAATGTTTTTTTATTATTGTTAGTAAGATAGTGTAAAACAACTAGGAAGTGAGGCTTTACCTCTCTCATTGTTGTTAATCAATTTTTCAGGCATTCGAAAACTCCCACTTCCTTAATCTAATAGGAAGTGAGACTTCAGTCTCACCCAACTCTCAAACCCCTAAAACAACATCCAAAGCCTCCCCATAAGAAACATCATTATTTTTCAACCCCATCATCTTCTTAAACTGCTTAGGTTTCCTCTTTTGTAATCTTGTAAAACGATTATCATCCTTATCCTCAAACTGCACCCCAAATGCACAATAAGCACAACCAGTCCTTTTTTCACCCTTAACTATTGTATTATCTATAAGAACATCATCATATATCTT
>WFNF01000079.1 GCA_015488775.1 Helicobacteraceae bacterium | reverse complement strand
GTATATTTCAAGTGATGAAGATGCTGATATTAGAAAACCATTTTCCTCAAATACCTTGCTTTTAGCATTGCAGAAGTACAAAACAAATAGTAGTGAAATTAAAAATATAAATACTTTAAGTGAGTCCCTTTTTGAGACAAAAGATATTAAAGATTTTTCTACTCTAGAAAAAGAGTTAGATATTTTAACTCAAAACTATAAAAATGATATGTTAAATCTAGTAAAGGCTTTTTATGAAAAATAATTTTACAAAAAAAATTATATCTGGTAGATTTAAAGGTAAAACTCTTGAATTACCTTCATTAGAATCAACTAGAAGTTCTAAAACAATAGTTTTAGAGTCTTTTTTTAACACTATACAGTTTGAGGTTATGGATACAGCATTTGTAGAAGTTTTTTCTGGAAGTGGTTCTGTTGGACTTGAAGCATTAAGTAGAGGCGCTTCTAAAATACACTTTATGGAAAAAGATAAAGATGCCATAAAAGTTCTTGAAAAAAATATAGCACAAACTGATCCTGCTCGTTGTGAAGTTCACAAAGGTGATAGTTTTGAAAATATAAAAAATGTTATTAGAAGATTAGATATAAACGATAGTAGCGCATTTTTTTACATAGATCCACCTTTTTCCTATAGAGAGGGGATGGAAGATATATATGATAAAACTATGAAACTTATAGAAGAGTTACCTCAAGATTTAGTAAAATTGATAATTATTGAGCATATGAGTAGTCTAAAGATACCTGAAAATATTGGTCTTTATACACTTAGTAAAACTAAAAAATTTGGAAAAACAAGTTTATCGTATTATATTTAAACTAAAAAGGTTGATCAGATGAATTTTAAAAATAGATTACTAGTACTTTTTTTTGTAGCATTTATGATTCCACCAATGGTTTGGATTATTATTATTTATTTTATAAAAATGGTTACTCTTGAGCAACTATTTGAGATTGTATTATCTGCTCCTATGATACTTTATATGATTGTATCTACTGCTATAGCATTTATCTATATATCTAAAAAACTTTCTATAGTAGAAAAGGGTGTTTTAAATAATAGTACAGATATAAAGCTTGTACAAACTATTAACCATTTACCTAAAGCAATTTTTATTGGTACTATTATCTATTGTATCTCTGGTGCATTTATAGTTACAGGATTTCAAAGCTTTTCTACACCTATGATGACTTTTTTGTCAGCTACCCTTAGTTTATCATTTCCTCTACTCTTCTCTATGCCTGCAATTATTAAGTTTATTATAGGTGTAGAGAGTTGGACACATAATATACCTTTAAACAATAAATATAGATTTATATCTTTAAAAGATAAGATGCTATTAGTTATTTTAAGCACTATAGTAGGATTAATTATATTTTTTGTTGCTTTCAATAGTACCATTGCAGTTTATTATAAACCTTTAAATTTTCAAAATATTATGACTTTAAATGCAATTGCAGGTGTTATAGCTTTACTTATTGCATTTGTGAATGTTTTTATGGTGGTTAAACAAACAACATCTCCTATTAAGTCTATTATAGATGTTTTTTCAAAAGATAGAAATAATCTTTCAAAAACTATACAGATGACAACACGTGATGATGTAGGTGTAGCTATTTTTGATATATCAGCATTTTTTAAAGATATTGCTGATCTTGTAACTGAAGCAAAAAACGGCTCAATTGATAATATAAACCTTTCAAAAACAATAAATATAAGCTCGAATTCTGTTTTTAAAGAGGTTAATATAGAGCAAGAGAAGCTTGATGTAGTTCATAAAAGAGGTTTAGTTGCAAAGGAACACTTAGAGTTATCTATCCAAGATGCTCAAACAAGTAGTGAAACAGTAATAGAGATAGAGAAACAGATAGTTGATGTAAATAAAAAAACTCAAGATATGGTTAGTATAAACGAGGAAAGTATAAGTGAACAAAAAGAGTTAGCTGAAAAACTTTCTAGTCTTACACATAATGCTGAACAGGTAAAAGATATTTTAAATATCATTTCAGATATAGCTGATCAAACAAATCTCTTAGCTTTAAATGCAGCTATTGAAGCAGCACGAGCGGGTGAACATGGTAGAGGTTTTGCTGTTGTTGCTGATGAAGTTAGAAAACTGGCTGAGCGTACTCAAAAAAGTTTACTTGAGATAAATGGTGCCGTTGGGATAATTGTACAAGGTATTGTAGATATTAGTGGTGAGATGAATGAAACTATAAGCTCTTTAGATGTAATGGCTAAACAAACTATGGATGTAAGTGATACTATCAATGATATGAATGATTCTATGAGTGATATGAATAAAAACATACATACATCCATAAAAAACATCTCAAATGTGTCTAAAGAGACAAAAGGGATAATAAACGATATTATACTTATAGATAAAAGCTCAAAAGGTAATCTTAAATATGTAAAAGATATATCAGAACTATCTAACTCCCTTTTAGAAGTTGCAAAAAGTTTAGATGAAAAACTTCAAAGGTTTATAACAAACTAGAGGTGCTCTAAATTTATATTTGTGTTAAAATCTTTTGAACAACCTTTAGTGGGTTTTCATTTTTATATATTGGTCTTCCAACTACTATAAAATCTACATTTTCATTTTTAGCAAGTTTTATATCTGCAACCCTTTTTTGATCACCAGCATCCTCACCAAATGGTCTAATCCCTGGTGTTAAAGTCATAAAAGATGATGATGTTATGTTTTTAATAGATGCAGATTCAAAAGCACTACATACAACTCCATTTAATCCTGCTTCATTTGCATCTTTTGCAAATTTATCTGCTTTTGAAGCTATATTTTCATTATATACCTCTTGAAACTCATCTTCACTAAAAGAGGTTAGGGCAGTTACTGCTAGAACTAATGGTTTGCTTTCATACTTAGAGATTCTATCCATAACCTCTTTCATTGCGCGTTTACCAGCACTAGCGTGTATATTAAACATATCTACACCTAGTCCCATTATGGATTCTGCAGCATCGGCCATAGTGTTTGGTATATCATAAAGTTTTAAATCTAAAAATATTTTAAAATTTGGATTGATTTTTTTTATCTCTATTAAAAACTCTTCACCGTCTCTAATATAAGCTCTTAATCCAACTTTTAACCAAACATTTTCACTTTTTATTTTTTCTATTAACTCTAAATTTTCTTTTTGAGTTGGTAAGTCAAGTGCTACACAAAGTTCCAAATTAAGCCTTTTTTATCAAAATTATATCAAATTAATATACAAAATGAGATTATTTGATAAAAATCATATTTTATAAGTGTTTTTTTTGATATTATATAAATTATACAAT
>WFNF01000078.1 GCA_015488775.1 Helicobacteraceae bacterium | reverse complement strand
TCAAGAACAAATCTATTAACTATATAAGGTTAAAATTCCTAAAAAATTAAGGAGTATCTATGGAAGGTTTAAAAAAACTATTTTTACCTATCACATCTACTATAAACTATATTCAAAATCATTTTAAGGCTATGTTATTTTTGCTTTTACTTTTTTTACTTTTTTACCCATCAGGGAAAGATAGTATTGAGACAACAAACTTACAACATATAAAACTTTATGGTCCAATTATGGATGTGACACAAACACTAGAACAACTAAATAAAGCTTATGACAGTGACAATATAAAAGGTGTACTGTTTGAAGTTAGTTCACCTGGTGGAGCAGTTAGTCCATCTATAGAGTTGATGTATGCTCTAAAACGCTTAAAAGAGAAAAAACCTGTAGTAGTTTATGCTAGTGGAACTATGGCAAGTGGTTCATACTACGCTAGTATATATGCAGATAAGATCATTGCAAATCCTGGTTCTATGGTTGGAAGTATTGGTGTTATAATGCAAGGGACAAACCTAAGTGAGATTATGAAAAAAGTTGGTATCTCAACCCAAACTGTAAGCGCTGGAAAATATAAACAACTTGGAACATCAAGTAGAGAGTGGCTACCTTTTGAGAAAGATGAGTTAAACAAAGTTATACAAGGAACTTACAAGATGTTTGTAAGTGATGTAGCAAAAGCAAGAAAGCTAGATGTAAAAGATGCTCCTAAGTTTGCTAATGCACATATATTTACAGCTTCACAAGCTAAGGATATCGGTTTAGTTGATGAGCTAGGTGTTATGTATGATGCAAAAAAAGAGCTAGTTAAGATGAGTGAAGTAAAAACACCTATCTGGTCTAAAGAAGATAAGTTTGATAAATTTATAAAAAAATTAACCCAAAGTACATCCCTTTTACTAAATAGTTATTTCAGCACCTCTTTACAAGCAAAACTTTAAAACATCTGCATTAGGTTTAACTCTTTCATAGTTTTAAGTGGAAATCTTTGAACTATATCAGAGTTACTAATCCCACTTAACTCTCTAAGTGCTTGTTGAATATGAGCACTTTCTATAGTTATATCTGCATTATCAAACCCTAAATTTTGATTTACCTTTTTTACATTTAAAGCATCATCAGTTGCTCCAAAAACCTTCCCTCCCCAAGTGGCACTTTTTTTGATAAATATAGTAGATGCACTTGGCCAATGATCTTTACCTAAACCATCATTATATTTTGGAGTTCTACTAAAATCTGAGCTTACAACTACAGTTAATCTATCGCTTAATCCTAAACGCTCAGCCTCACTCATTAAAAAATCTATTGCATAAGTAAGATTACCTAAGGCTACACTATGATCTTTATTGTGGTTTGCGTGGGTATCAAAACCATCTAGTTTTAAGTCACTTACACAACATAAACCAGCTTTCATAGCTACTAAAGAGAGTTGTGCTTGTCTTGGAAGCGGATTGTAGGTAGTATCATTATCATACATCACACTAACAAGCTCATCTGGTATATACTCTTTAAGTAGAGCTAAAGAGTCTTGAGAGTTTACAGCATTTATAAAGTTTTTTAAACTCTTTTTTAATCTTGGTGCTAAGGTTTCATTTTTTAAAGCTCTATCTAATCTGCTTTTTTGATATTTTTTTATAATATCCAATTCAGGTTGTGCATGAAAATATTTTGGACCATAAGGGGTTAAGTTTGGCTCTATAAGATTTGCTAGTGAGCTTGGATCTTTCATAAGTGTATATTGGATTAATGATGCTGTATAGTTATAACCACCGTTACTGATGTATGAAAGTGGCAAGCTTGGTGCTTTTACACTTGAAAAAAGTGCTCCAAAGGATGGATATCCCTCATCAAACCTTCCACTGAACATAGTTCTAATACCTGCACTATGAGCATTTGTTTGGGTGTCTATACCATTTAGAATTAAGATATCATTTTTGTACTTTTCAAAAAAATCAACATTTTTTGCAAATGGTGCATACCTTATACCATTTGATGTAGTTTTTATAGTTTTACCATTTTTTGCCCAAGTGTTGATATTTTTATCATCTTTTGGGTCACAAAAGCTACTTATATCCCAACCACCATTTGCTTGTATGATTATAAAAAGTTCTCCACTATATGGGGTAAAATCTTTAGAGGCACTTAGTATGTTTGGACTTACAAGTGAACTTGCTGCCATCAGTTTTATAAAATCTCTTCTTTTCATCACCCTACTCCACTATAAATCTATAATCATTAAACATATATGTTAAAACTGCTATCCAAGCTCTCATGGTCTGTTTAGGGTTATAAAATACACCTAGCTTATTGTATGGTGAGTTTGGGCTATCTTTATCTGCATCCCAATCTATACTATCCCACACATCATCTTTAAACCTTGTAGTATCTGTAAAACAAAACTCCTCATAAGATAGATTTTCATCATACTGTTTTTCAGCATATAGATAATCACTATAGTGTTTTAAACTTCCATCATCTAAACCTTGCTGGTTAAAACTTTTTCTCATATTCCAAACATCATAAAAAAGATGAAAAGTTGATTCTATCTCAACATCATCCAAATCTAAATCCTCATTTAAAAGTTTTTTGTGTAGGTTTTGTATCTCTTTTTTTATACTTAGGTTGTTTTGGGCACTTATAGGCTCTAGTCTTGGATCTATATCTGAAAACAAAACTCTTTGATCAGAATCTAACTCTTTTATAGCTATAGGGCAAGCTATCTCATTTGCCATTCTACTTACAACCGCACTCATAAGTGCAGTAAGTTCATCTACCCTTTTATCTACACCATCTGAGTCTATCCCTCCATAAAACATATAGTAGCTATCTAGTAAACTACTTATATTTTTATCATAAAAAGCACTCCATCTATATCCAGTTAAGGCATAAACTTTTTTATCTAACTCCTCAGGGGTTAGCAATCTACCAACTCCAACTTTTTCTAAAAGCTCTTTAGAACTACTCTCATCTACACTTTTTACTCTAAACCTCTCACTCATTAGCATAGCTACAAAAGTTTTTTTAAGATTTTGATTTGTATTTTTAAAAACCTCTGCTAACTTATCTAGCTCTAGTTGCTCTTGATTATAGATCTGCAATTTTTTACTATAATCATCATCACTACTAACAGTTGGTCTTGAGCTTAGCTCAGATCCAAATATAGCCTTAAACCAGAACATAACACTAGCCTTCGCAAATCTCTCATCTTCTACTATCTGTTTTGCAAGCCATATAACACCATCATCATAGCCACTAACCTCACTATACTCTTTTATAGTTGGCATAAGTTTATCTTCAAATCCTGCTTTAATATTTTCTCTATACCAAACATCACCACTATGGTAATTTTTATCCTCATCTTTATAGGTGTCAGGCAAAGAGTCTATCCCTAAGTTCTCTTTAAAATACCCATTATCGCCCCAGTTATAAAAAGCACCAGAAACAGGGTCCATAACCTTATGGCAAGCGTAACATGAGGTTGAACTATCTCCAGGGTTTGTAACTTTTTTAAGCTCATCACTATCCATCGATCTTATAGCTAAAGACTCTATATCAAAACCTAAAAAAAGCTTATAAACAGCTCTTGATCTTGCTCTGTTTTTATTTGTCGCAGTGCTTGGATACCTTGCTAAAAATATAGGTGAGGTCAATATACCAGCTATAGGAAGGTGAGTATAACCTTTATCTGAAAGTTTTACAGGTTTATCGTTGTTGCTATAATCTTCATAAAACATATAGTCTTCAATATAACCTCTTTTATAATCATCAGCATCTTTTATATCTTTAAAACTCAAACTTGAACCATAAGCACTTGCACTATATGGGTTTAACATCATATAATCTGATGTAAGTATCTCACCATAAGGCTTATCTCTTGTTACTACATCAACTATAAGCTTTAAAGGCCCATTAACTAAAGCTTTTTGTGTTTCATTAAAGACTCTTGTTAAATCTGCACTAGCTTTATCTAAAAGCTCTTTTTTTAAAGCTATCTCATCTTGGTTAGTACCTAATTGTGCAGTTGCGTATGCACTTGAAGCATCTGCTTGGTTTTTAATCTCTACTTCTAAAAGGTAATCCATACGAGGATAATGGTATGAACCTAAAACCTCACTAGCTTGAGTGTTTTCATTTAAATACTTTTTAACTAAGAGTTTATCATTAGCATTACGCATTAAAAACTCTTCAAAACCTTTTCTATTCATAAGCTTATAAAGTTCATCTTCTAAAACCTCTTTAGAGTTTATAGAATTTAGTTTAGACTCACTAGAATTATCTCCAGTAAGTAAAATTGAAGCTTTTTTATATGTTTGTGCATAACTTAAAAGTGTAGTACCAGAGTAATACACACTAACACTTTTGACACCATCATCTGTACAAGACTCAACACTTATACTCTCTATCCATGATGATAAAGTTTTATACTCATTTGAATCAAAATCTATCATCTTGCCACCTTGATGGTTTTCGCCTATAGCTTTTGAGAGTAAAAGGTTTGAGTTTGAAGAGGCATAAGATTTAAAAGATTTTATGTTATTGTTTAAGTCATTTTCATATAGTTTAAATTTTGCTCCAGATTTTATTGCAACACCCGTATCTTTATGACAATCTACACATTTTGATAAAATAGGATTTAGAAGTTCATCTTCAAAGTTTTTTGAACATGTTTTTTCTTTGATTTTTTCATCTTCAAAGGAGTTATTTATATCTTTTTTTATATTAGTATTTTGTTTTTTTTGAGTTGTATCATCACTACATGATGTCAATAAAAGTAGAAAGATGAAAAAAAAAGAGTATCTCATAAAAAACCTTTTTATATGTGTATAACATTTTATTATACTAAAACAGACACTATAAAAAAGGTTAATTTTTTTAATTAACTAGCTCAGAGTAAACTTAGCTAGATAAAAGTTACATTTTTGTCTAAAGAGATACGTTCTGGTTGGTATGAGTTTATAAGTGCATCTTTATCTTCATAACCTATAACTACACTATATAATAAAGCAAGATTATCGGGTGTATTTAACTCTTTAGCTACAATCTTACCATATTCTGTAGTTGAGCCTTGAGGACAAGTATCTAAACCAAACTCTCTAGCTGCTAACATTAAACTTTGCATATAAGCACCTGTATCTATTAAAGCACCTTGAGCGTTATCTATCATCGCTTTGTCTATAAATACAAAAAAGACAGTAGATGCACCAAACCATCTAAAGTTATCGTACCACATATCTTGGCGAGTTTGTGTATCTTTTCTATCAACACCAAGTTTTTTATAAAGTCCAGCACCCGTAACTATACGACGCTTTTTATAAGGATTAACCCAATTTACTGGATAATATTGTATATGTTGATCAACATCACCACCAGCTTCTATATGTTCAATAATTGAACTTCCAACTTTACTAAGTGTATCTTTGTCACTTACTGCGTAAGTTACCCAAGGTTGCATATTTGCACCACTTGGAGTCATTTGTGCAGCTTCTAAAATTTTTTCTTGTATCTCTCGACTAACTTCTTTGTCTAAAAACTTTCTTTTTGAAGCTCTTGATTTTATTGCATCTAATACATTTATATTGCTCATATG
>WFNF01000077.1 GCA_015488775.1 Helicobacteraceae bacterium | reverse complement strand
TTTTGATAGATGAGAAAATTCAAGAAGAGCTAATAAACAAAAAAACTTTGCGATATTTCTATAGAACTTATCATGCATTATATAATGCTCCTTCATATATTTTATTCCAATTAAATAATACAAATATCTTTTCTGACTACTTAATTACAAATGAAAAATTAGGATTACTTGTAAATGAAATAAATATTAATCATAACTCCCTAATATTTAAAAATAATGATATTAAAAAAGCCAATATAGAAAATTTAATTTTAAAAATAGGGGCAGTTGAAAAAATAGAAGATATATCAATAAAAAGAATACGAAATATTTTAAAAAATCTAGAGCAGAGCAGTCCCAAAGGAGAACGAACTTCAACTATCTATGAAGCGGTTAGAAAGCACAAACAAATATTAAATGATAATTCAATTAAGTTGTGTGCTGAAAAAAATAATCAATTAGGCTATTATAATCAGGATAAAATATACTATGTTAATAGTACCAAACTTCCAAAAAAGATTTTGGATAATGTTCCTATTATAAATGTTTCACCAAGACGTGGAAATGTAATTAAGTTTTTTGGAATAAAAGATATAAAAAATATAAAAATTGATATTGAAAACTTCTCTCTCAACAATAATTTAACAAGTTTATTTAAAGATTTTTATGAAAAAATAAAACCTTATATTGTGATATATAGATTTGACGACTTGAAAGACAAAACAAGCAAAGATACCGCATTAAGTAAACTAAATAAAGCTGATATTTTTTTATGTAGTAGTGTTGTTTATAAAATTGGAGATGTAAAATATGAGCTTGAATATAATGATTATATTGAAAGTGAATCCAAGTACTATATAAAAGTAACTAATGATGACTTTAATAAGATTAGAAAAATGTTAGACTTTAGAGAAACATTTTCTGATATTATTGGCTCTATTTTTAATATTACAAATATTGATAAATTTTCTCGCTTAGTAAGTGACAACATTAATGAAACAGATGAAATCATAAAACGAACTATGGGGTATGACTCATTATATGAAGCGAGAGACTACCTTGAATTATCGGATGAATTTTCATCTTTTTGGAGGATTGTCTATAAGTTAAAAAATAAAGATTATTATGAAAACTATAACATTAGTCATATGAAAAATATCGAAAAAGATTTAAATATAAATTTCGATATAAGTAATATCAACTATAAAAATATTACTAGTGACACCAGTTGTAAAAATATTCAAATGGTACTAAAACACTTAGGAATAAAAGTAGAAGATTTTAACAAAGAAGACCCTTTTTATAAACTTGATTTTAGAAAATATCATAGTTTAAGACTAATAAATGAATTTCACAGCAATTATGATGTATTTAAAAATATTTTATACAAATGGTGTCAAAGTAGCCAACATGAAAAAGACTTTCTTGATTTAATTGGTAAATATGAAAATGCAAATAAGGATATTAATGAAAACACTCTTGTTATAGATTATTATTCTATAGTTGATAATTTCGTTACAAATAATTTCAAATTTACACTTAATAGTGATCAGACATTAGTTAAGATACAAGATATATACAATAAAAATACAAATGAGCTTAATATTGATGATTTAGTTTCAAATAAAGAAAAAAGTTTATTGTATTTTGAAAACAAACTTGATGAAGCTAAAGAAATTATAATAAATATTAATACACAAAAAACTACATCAAAAGAAGAGTCTAAAATAGATATAAGCATACCAAGCAACCCTCAAGGAACATCAACGTTAGATCAACCACCAGAATCAAAAGAAAATAACTATACAGGCAACTCAGGTTATGGCACGCACAACGCAGCTATAGATAAAGAAAAAAAAGAGAAAGGAAATATAGCTGAACAATGTGCTTACAATTGGCTGGTTAATGAATATGGGCAGTCTAAAGTAAAGTGGTTTTCAAAAGAAAGCGATTCAGGACATTATGATATAAGATATGAAACAACAAGTAATAATTGGATATATGTTGAAGTTAAAACATATTCAAGCCAAATGTTTCATTTGCCAAAAGAAGAAAAAATATTTGCAGAGAAAAATATTGGACAATATGAAATATTTTTTGTTGAATTGCCATCTAGCAAAAAATGTGAGGATTCCAAAGTTTATATAATAAAAAATGTTGATTTTTCAAATGAAAATATATTTAGGTTAGAGCCTAGCAAGTATGAAGTGTATTATAAATTAAAAGTACAACAAAACCTTGGAACTAATAAATTACCTAACGGAAATTTATAGTTCAAGTCAAACGTTATATTTTAAAAGACATATTTATTTTAATCAATAAAATGTTATAATTATCCTTATAATTAAAAGGATAATTACATGGTGGCATATACACAAAACGAGCTGGCATCTGCAACTGAAATATCCAAACAATTTGGAGAATATATTTCAAAAGTAAAAAATGGACTTGTTGAAAAAATTGGAGTACTTAAAAATAATAAATTAAATGCAGTAATCCTATCTGTTGAAGAATATGAAAGAATGTCAGAAGCGATGAATTTATTAGAAGATATTTCAATTTATGAAGAAATTCAAACTAGATTACAAACAAGTAAAAAGCTACTTGATGGAAACGATGTTTTAAAAAAGCATGGATTGTCTTTAGATGTATAATTTTAAGTTTTATGAAGAGGCTGAAAAAGATCTTTCAAAACTTAATAATAGTATTAAAAAACTTTTTGTAAAAAAATTAACTCAAATTATCAATAACCCTGAAATTGGCAAAGACTTAGGAAATAAAAATAACTTAATATTAGCAGGTCTAAAAAAAGTATATTTTGATAATAAACGATATAGAATTGTATATGAAATCAAAGATAAAGAAATTTTGATTCATATAGTTGCTATTGGAAAAAGAGATGATATGAAAGTCTATAAACAAGCTCACGCTAGGTATGAAAAATATAACAAATCCTAACAGTGAATGAACAGCGTCACTGAAGTTAAGAGTTAGTCACTAGAATGGATAAGATTATGTCAAAACCTAATACCATCTCTTAATTTTATCCCTTAACATCTAAAAGTCTTTGTGCTGCTTTCTCTCCGCCTGCTGCTGCGTGAGCCTTATTTGTCGCTTCTTCTACAGCCTCAAAAGTTGTTTTTTCATTTGTATTTGTTTTAAGTTCACTTACTGGACTTTGTATAGGTGCTACATTTACATGCATAGGTATATCCTTTTTGATTTATAGTTCCATAGTATATCAGATATATAAATTTTTTTGTGTGACTTTGGACACATAAATATTATTTAAGACATTTTTAATAATATTAATACACAAACGACGCATAAATAGCTAAATGATCAGAGTAACCTTTACCTAGATGTTTTTTAGGTTTTCTTTTTGACATTTTCCATCTGTTAGTTCCTTTATCACTATAAAGATAAGGTTGTATATATCTATTGAAACTGTTCTCTTTGTAGTGAAAGCCTTTTTTATCTAATAGATTTTTTGAGAGTAAAAAGTTATCTAAAGCGTGTTTTTTACCATAAAAGTTATGGGAAAACCTGTCTATTTTTTTTAATTCATACCAAGGGTTAAACATACAATCACTACAATTTTTAGCTACAAGTTTTGAGCTAGATTTTAATATATCGTTTATGCCTGTTTTACCTAAGGTGTCATTATGTTTTCTACTTCTTTTAAAAACTTTATTTTCCTCATAATCAGAGTTAAAATCGCCAGTAGCTATAACTTTGGCATCCCCAAGCTGTTTGAGCCGTTTTTTAAGAGCTTTAGCACTAACTATGCGTCTGCTTTCTGGTCCACTTTTAGCTTTCCAATGGTTGACAAAAAGATAAAAATACTCATTTTTGACTTTAAACTTAGCCTCTAAAATGCTTCTATATCTTCGGTTTGATGATACTTTGATTTCAGAAGTTTTAATAAAGGGTATTTTTGAGAGTATTGCAGTTTTAACACTTGTACGTTTTTTATCTGCTATTTTTATATATTTGTAATGTACGCCAACTCTAGCTAAACTTTTTTGTAAATCTTTTAATGCTGTGTATGATTCTATCTCTTGCAAAGCTATAATATCTGCATCAATTTCACTTAATACTTTAGAGATATTTTTTAGTTTTATATTGTAGTTTTTTTTGTTCCAATTTGAAGATGAATTTGGAATATATTCCAAGTATTCACCTCCATCAAAACGTAAATCAAAAAGGTTTTCAACATTATATGAAGCTATTTTAATCATTTTTGCTCCTAAAAAAATCTCGAAAAACAGTAAAAATAAAATTAATTTCAACTAAAAATACCACTTAATTCCAACAAGGCATCAGTGTTTGGTTCTGCATCCATCAACTCTTTATAAAGCTCATACATCCCTTTAGATGAACCACCTTTTAAAATTATATCTTTATATTTTAGTGCAGTAGCAGAGTTAAAAACACCCTCTTTTACTACTCTCATAAACACATCTGCACTTAAAACTTCAGCGTACTTATATGAGTAGTAACCAGCAGAGTAACCACCAGAAAATATATGTGCAAAACCATTTTGAAACTTGTTGTAAGATGGTGGTTTAAGTAGAGATGTTTTTTCTCTTACCTCATCAAGAAGTTTTTGAACCTCATCACCCTCATACTCACCCATATAAAGTTTAAAATCAAAAGTTGCAAACTCAAGTTGTCTAAGCATACCTGTTGCAGACATAAAGTTCTTAGTTTTGTCCAATTTTTCTATCATCTCATCACTTAAGACTTCTCCACTTTTATAATGTTTAGCAAAAAGTTTTAAAACATCTTTTTCATAAGCAAAATTTTCTAAGAATTGTGATGGAAACTCAACTGCGTCCCACTCTACACCATTTACACCACTTAGCGCATTTGTTTTTACATCACTAAGTGTATGATGAAGAGCGTGTCCCATCTCATGAAAAAGTGTAACAACATCATCATGTCTTAAAAGTGATGGATTTTCATCACTAGAACTTGGAAAGTTACAAACAACAAAAGCACTAGCTAAATGCTCATCCCCTTCACAATCACTATAATGAGTTTGATAGTTGTGCATCCAAGCACCACCCCTTTTTGACTCTCTTGCTTCTAAATCAAAGTACAATCTAGCCTTTACAACTCCATCTTCCAAAATATCGTAAGAGATAGCTTTTTCACTATATAGTTTTTCATCAGTTTGTCTAAACTCTAGGCTAAAAAGCTTAGATAAAAACTCAAACATACCATTAACTACAGATTTTTTTTCAAAATATGGTCTATATAGCTCTTCATCTAAATCAAAATCTCTCTTTTTTAATTTTTGAGCATAAAAAGCTGTATCGTAAGATTCTAACTCACCATTAGCCATCTGCTTTAAAGTTTTAATCTCTTCATCTGCTTGTTTTTGAGATTTTAATGCCAATGAGTCTAAAAACTCTAAAACATGAGTAGTATCTGGAGCCATTTTTGTTGCAAGTGAAAGTTGTGCAAAATTATCAAAACCTAAAAGTCTTGACATCTCCTTTTTTAGTTTTAAAAGCTCATCAATAATTTTAGAGTTTTGTGGAGCTCTTGTTACATAAGCCTTATATATCTTTTCTCTTACACTTCTGCTAGGTCCATAAGTCATATAAGCTATGTATGATGGCATTTGCAAGGTAAATTTCCATTTAGTTTTACCATCCTCTTCAAACTGAGCATTAGCTAAGTCAGACCGAGGAACTCCATCTACATCTTTTTTATCATCTAAAACAAGAGAAAATTCATTTGTTGCATCTAAAAGATTTTGAGAAAAATTATTGGTTAGTTCTGATTTTCTTAAATTTATCTCTTGAAGTCTAGTTTTAGTTTTATCATCTAAATGTGCACCACTTAACTCAAAACCTTGTATATCATCATCTAAAACTTTTTTAGCCTCAAAATCTAAGCTATCATACTCTTTATTTTTAATATCTTTATATATATTATATATCTCAATGTTTTGAGAAACCTCAGTTGTATACTCAGTTAAAACAGGCAAAGATTCAGCATATACACTTTGAGTAATATCTGAATTTTCAACTGCATTTAGATGAGAAAGTGGTGTAAAAAATAGCTCTAAATTTTCATCAACAAGCTTAAAAGGGCAAACAAAGTTTTTATAAGTTTTATCCTTTATCTTTAGTAAGTCATCAATTTTATTTTTATTTTTTTCAACTATACTTTTTAAATCATCCACAAAACTATCTAAATCACATTTAAACTCTACAAAATCTGCCATATAAATTCCTAATACTTTTTATGTGATTGTACCCTATTTATAAAACATTTATGTAAACCGTATATCATTTTTTAAAAGGATTATTATGAAGCAATTTATTTTACTTATAAGTTTAGTTTTTACACTAAACTTAAGTGCGAGTGAGCTTAAAAAAGCTTATGTAGCTGGGGGATGTTTTTGGGGTGTTGAGTACCATTTAGAGGAGTTAGATGGTGTAAAAAGTGTTACTTCTGGTTTTATGGGTGGTAATTTTAAAAACCCATCATATATGGATGTAGTTTACAAACATACAGGGCATGTTGAGACAGTTGAAATTATTTATGACCCTTCAATCATAAGTTACGAAAAAATAATAAAAACTTTTTTTGAGATACATGATTTTACACAAACAAATGGTCAAGGTCCAGATATAGGTTCACAATATCTAAGTGTGGTATTTTACTCAGATAATAAAGAGAAAGAGACTGATCAGAAAGTTATAAGTATTTTGCAAAATAAGGGGTATAAAGTAGCAACTAAAATCAAAAAAGCTAGTGTATTTTATAAAGCAGAAGAGTATCATCAAGATTATTACAAAAGAAAAGGTAGTAAGCCTTACTGTCATATTTATAAAAAAATATTTTAAACTAGAGATATGTAGTAGAATCTACTACATATTTTTAAACTAAATATACTTTAGACTATAAAAACTTGAATGCTGTTCTAAGAGATGTGTCTTGTGAGCGTTTAAAAGACGTTTCGCTATATTTAATAAACATTTTGAACCCAAAATACGAAGATAAAACTATAATCATAGTTAGTAAAAGTATTATCACTATTTCTCCTAAGGTTTAGACAGATTAGCACAGAACTATCTGATTATCGAAGTGTAAAACTTTTTAGTGAACAAATTATAAATGATGACATAATGTCATCAAATATCTTCAATTTTAGAGATTTTGTTTTTAAGCATGTAGGTGTTTAGAAGCTGATTTAACCTGTTTTCATTAAATCTCCAAAAATGTTTTTTATCAAAGTTTTTATCGCTAATTATAAAGTTAAAAATATCTTTTTTTTCTTTTATTCCACTTTTTATAGCTTTAAGCATTAGTAACTCTAACTGCTCAATAGATTTCTCATTTTGATCATCATCCTCTAAAGGTTTAGTTGGCATAAAACTGTAAAGTTTCCACATCATCAAAACACAAGCTAAGATAAAGGCTATCATCATTATTATTTCTATACTCATAAAACTCCTTTTTAGCTATAATTCTACCCATGAAAGATAAAATTTTTGATAAAAAGATAAAAAAATCGTTTGAGTTTGATGATGATGTAGCATCTGTTTTTGATGATATGCTCTCACGCTCTGTTCCTTTTTACAAAGAGGCACAGTCGCTTACAAAAAAGATGGCTATACTTTACATACAAGATGGAACAAATTTATATGATTTAGGTAGTTCAACCGCGACTTTACTTCTTGATATAGAAAGAGATTGTAAAAAAGATGTAAAACTAATTGGTATTGACAACTCAAAAGCTATGTTAAAGTATGCAAATAAAAAAATTGCCCTTTTTAACGCAGATGTTGAAGTATATGAGGGTGATATCTTAGAGTATGATTATAAAAATGCAAGTGTTATACTAAGTAACTATACCTTACAATTTATAAGGCCCATTCAAAGGGAGAAACTTATACAAAAGATTTATAACTCTTTAAATGAAAATGGTGCTTTTATATTTAGCGAAAAAGTTATAGTTGAAGATAAAGTTTTAAACAAAGAGCTTATAGATATATATTATGAGTTTAAAAAAGATCAAGGTTACTCAGAGTATGAGATAATGCAAAAAAGAGAAGCCTTAGAAAATGTACTTATCCCTTACACAGTAGAGGAAAATACAAAAATCATAAAAGAAGCAGGTTTTAAATCTTGTGAAGTTGTATTTAGATGGGCAAATTTTGTTACTTTTATTGCTAAAAAGTAAATAGCTCCTCTAAAACTACTTAACCTTAATTGATTTATTGTCTTCATCTGTACTTTTAAAAAGCCCACCAACATCACTATAATCTATGATGTTATCATCACACTTTTTATGGTACTTACTCTGATAATCGTAATACTCCTTACAATCGTTGTAGTATCTAGCACTTACGCCTCTATTGTTTACACAAGAACTTAAAAAAAGTGTTATTATTATAAATATAAAAAATTTCATAAAAGAAGTATAACTAAAGATGGTACTAGATTATTTTAAAGAGTTTACAAAAATCCCAAGATGTTCACAGAATGCTGATAAATTTAAAGATTATATAGTTGATTTTGCTACAAAGCATAATTATGATGTAGAAGTTGATAGTATAAAAAATATACTGATCACAAAAAAGGGTTCAAAACTAACCTTACAAGCACATTACGACATGGTTTGTATTGGTGATACACAAAATATGGTATTAGTTGAGAAAGATGGCTTTTTAAGTGCAAAAAATTCATCATTAGGTGCAGATAACGCCATAGCTATTGCTATGATGTTTGAGATGATGAGCAAGGGTATTGAGGTTGATTTTCTTTTAACTTCAGATGAGGAGATTGGCTTAGTTGGAGCTAGAGCCTTAGAGCTTAAAACTAAAACATCTTATCTTTTAAATCTTGATAGTGAAGATGAAAACTTTGTCACTATATCTTGTGCTGGTGGTTGTGACTTTATAGCATACTCAACAATACAAACACAGATTATAGATGGCTTTATCTATGATGTAGAGTTTAGCGGCTATGATGGTGGACACTCAGGTATTGATATAGATAAAAACATACCTAACGCCATAAAAGAGCTTAGCAAAGAGTTACAAAGCTTAGATGCTAAGATTATTGAGATAAATGGTGGCGAAAGAAGAAACTCTATACCTGTAAAAGCAAAGGCAAAAGTTCTTTTAAAAGATAAAACGACTCATAAAAATTTCAAATACATCTCTAAATCAAGTAGTGAAGTGTTTAAAAATTCTAAAGAGATATTGGAACTTTTAAACAAGATAAAACACGGAGTTTTAGAAAAAGATTCTGATCAAGATATATTAAGCTCAGCTAACTTAGCTAAGATAACAACTACAAATAAAGAGATAACAATAGAACTTTCAATAAGATCTATGAAAGATGAAAATCTTAAAAAAGAGATTTCAAATTATATTGAATTTTTCAACTTTTATTCATTTAAAAACAAACAAAAAGATTATTATTCACCATGGGAAAAAGATAAAAACAGTTTTTCAGATTTGGTTTTAGAAAAACTACAAAATGATGTAAAAGATGCAAGCTACTTTAGTATACACGCAGGCTTAGAGTGTGGTATTTTAAAGACACATCTTAAAGATGTAAAGATGGCTTCAATAGGTCCTAATATATTTAGCCCACACTCCAAAAGTGAAAAAGTTGAAATAAAATCAGTTTATAAAATATATAATGTTGTTTTAGAGCTTATTGAAGAACTAAACAAATAACAATATTTTATTAAAAAAGCATTTTTATACATATTATTGGGATCACTTTTTTTATCAAGTTGTAGTAATGAAAACAATAAGCCATTAACTTGTAAAAATGACGATTCACTTAATGTAATCACATACAGAAACTTTAAAATGGGTTTTAGTACATGGAGTTTTGGGCCTACTCAAACTGATAAAGATGAAACATATAAATTTATAAACTTAAATTCAGATATTACTCTGAACAAATTGACGATAAAATTCCTTGGAATGCTTGGATAAACAATACTTCATTACCCACAGACTTTATTAATGAAATAGATGAGCGTGTTTCAAAAAAAATCAATAATCATAAACTTTTATTATCTGTAAGTCTTTTAAATACAGACCGTAGTGATTTACTTAAAGACTTTGATGGGAGTATTCCTAAATACTCATCATTGAACGACAAAGATTACCTTGAAACACTACTTTTAAATGCACATAATCAAAACTATGAATTTGTTATTTGGTGGGCATATCGAGACTATGATAAACTTTGGAATACTTTTCCTGATGAATATAAAGATATTGGTAAGTTATGTAGAGATACAGGATTAATAGATGAAAAAGGGAAGGAAAGACCTTCGTTAAATGTTTGGACAGATATATTTGAAAAACAATAGTTATGACAAAAAAATATACTAATAAAGTTTTAGCTAGCTTTAGCTAAAACTCTCATATTTTTTTCATTCTCTAACATAACTCTATATTGTTCTTTTATACGCTCTAATTTTCTTTGATTAGGAACACGTCTTGATGCTATATAACCTATGATATTATCATTATCATCTGTTTTTGGAACTATACTTACCTCTACCCAATAGTATTTTCCATCTTTTCTTAGGTTTTTAACATAACCATCCCAGTGTTTACCCATTTTGATGCTTTCCCACATTTTAAAAAAAGTTTCTTTAGGCATATCTGGATGTCTTAAAATACTATGTGGTTGACCTACCACCTCGTTTTTGGTATATCCACTCATCTCTTGAAATTTTCTATTTACATATGTAATAACACCATTTGTATCAGTTTCAGAGATTAAGCTTCTACCATCAAATATAACTTCTTCATCTATAATAACTTTTGGTCTTCTCATGACTTAACTCCCACTTATAAGTATGAGTTAAGTATAACTAAAAGAAATATAAACTTATTAGTTTATTTTAGATAAATTTAAAAAATCACTAAAAAGTAACAATTCTACTCTTCTGCTAAAAGTTTTTCATACTGTTTTTTAACTAAAGCAAGTTTATTTTTTTCTGGAATTTTTCTTGAGGCTATATATCCTACCACTTCACCAGCATCATTTTTCTTTGGTACTACATGAACTTCAACCCAATAAAATTTACCATCTTTTCTTAAGTTTTTAACTATACCATCCCAGATGCGTCCCTCTTGAATAACATCCCACATCTGCTTAAATGCTATTTTAGGCATATCTGGATGTCTTAATATATTGTGTGGTTGACCTATAGCTTCTTTTTTAGAGTAAGCAGACATCTCAACAAACTTACGGTTTACATAAGTTATATTACCTTGTAGGTCAGTCTCAGAAATCAAACTTCTACCATCAAAAAACACTTCTTCGTTTACAGGAGTTGGTCTTGTCATAAATATTCTTTCTTTTTATATTTAGTATAACCAAAAGAAACATAAGAGTAAATAGTTTTTAAAGTATTTTATATAAAAATTTAAAAAAAGTGTAAGTTTAATGTTATAACATTAAAATATGTTCTTTTGTATCGTCATACACTCTAGAGTCTACAAAAAGAGTGTATTTTTGTTCTTCAAGTTTTTCGATAACTACTATAGGTGTTAAATCATAATTATTTGAAAATAAAAAATTTCTTATAGTTTTATCATCATCTTGAGAATTTTTTGAGTAGATTAGATCTTTTATATTTTTATATTTTTTATTAGATATTTCATTATAAAACTCTAAACTTATAAATCTTATCTCGTCTCTATTAAAGTAGCCAATCTCATTATGGATAAGTTCTACCCTACCAACTGCTTTAACTCTTGGAAGATGAGAATAGTTACATAAATGTGCATCAAGTATCTCTTTTTTACCTCTAAATAGTTTAAAATTAAAAAGTCTATAGTTTAAAAACTTATGTTTTAGAACTTTATATTCAACACCTTTATCGTCAAGATCCATTCTATGTTCATAAAACTCTAATCTTTGATCAATACTAGCATCTAAATATGCTCCATTTATAGGTGAAAAAAGTTCATCTGCAAGTTTGTTTTGCTGCTCTCTTTGTATATTTAATCCAAACATACACCCACAATAATCTTGTCTATAAAGTTGTTCCTCTTTTGTCACGCGAGATTGATCTTGACTTCCTCCACCACTTCTGTAGTCTGGAGAAATAAACTCAACACCATGCTCTTTAAAAAATATATCTCCTACACGTTTTAGCTGCTCTTGTGACTTCAAAGGTGAAACAAGTAATGTTGTAGTCATTTTAGTCTCACCTAGCTCTTTTGCCTTGTGAGCACTTACATCAAAGCGTCTATCAAAACAAACTTCACACCTCTTACCTTTTTCTGGCTCTTTTTCTAAACCTTTAACCAAATCTATCCAAGTTTCAAAATCATAATCACCCTCTAAAAGTTCAATACCTAGCTTTTTACAGCTTCTTTTAACATCCAAGTATCTAAGTTTATACTCACTATAAGGGTGTATGTTTGGATCGTAAAAAAAGCCTATTAATTTCTCTTGTGGATAATCTTTTTGAAGTTTTTCTAAAAAAAAGTGGGAGTCAACTGAACAACAGATATGTACTAAAATGGGAATTTCCTAAAATATAATTTGAAAAACTCTGAACAAATTGTTCAGAGTTTATTTAACCCAAATTATGCAGTAGGGAACAATAAGTAGCGTCTATGCTTGTGCATAAGGGATGTTTAGAAAATCTTTGCGCCTACCTTATTGGTAGGTCAATGATTTTATGAATGTGCCTTGTGTGCAATGATAGATGCAATCTTCAAGTTTTCTATTGCATAATTTGGGTTTAAACTAAGATACAATCTCAGCTTTTTCTATAACATCATGACCCTCAAGAGTGTCAAGAACAGCCATAGATTCAGAATCTTCTGGATTGATTCCACCAAAAACTGTATGAACACCATCTAAATGTGGACAAGGAACAAAACATATAAAAAATTGAGATCCACCTGTATTTGGACCTGCATGTGCCATAGAAAGTGTACCTTTAACATGTTTATGTTTATTTGTATCAGTTTCACATGGAATTGCCCAGTCTGGTCCACCAGTTCCTGTTCCAGTTGGACAACCACCTTGAGCCATAAAACCAGGAATTACTCTGTGAAAGATAAGACCATCATAGTATCCACTCTCAATTAGATGAGCAAAGTTTGCAACAGTATTTGGCGTTTCATCAGGATATAACTCTAAGTTTATTACACCTTTTGATGTAGTAAATCTAGCCATTTTTTTACTTGCAAGCTCTTCTGCAGAGATATCGTATGTTTTTAATTTTTTTCCAAACATTTTTAACCTTTTTAAAATTTAAATGACATTATAGTAGATTTTTTTTAAAGGATAAATATTAATAAATTAAGATATTATTATGTTATGGATTTTTTAAATAATTTTATAAACAACAAAATAATACCTAAAGTATTTACACTTAGTAAAGAACCTATGTTATATAGAGACCTAATGGTTGCAAATAAGCTCTTTAATGATGGAAGAAGATTAGAAGGCAATATTTCAGGAATGAAACTTAGTGTTTTTAAAAATATTACGCTTTTTGTAGCAGTATGGCACATAATCATAGTTTTACCAATGATGATAGCTTTTCACGTTGGGAGCACAAAAATAAACTGCCATATCTCTATAATATCTGCTGTAATTTTTACCATCATGTTTTTTGCAACATATTTTATTTATAAAGATTTTCTTATTCAAAGATCTGCACAACTCTTAATCAAAAAAGCTTGGTTAAACCATTTTGCACATTTTAATTATGAGAAGTACAGATTTAAAGTTTCAACTTTTTATGCAAAAGCTTTAGAAAATGAAATTCCAATTAAAAAGATGCAAGTCCATATCTTAAATGAACTTGTAAAATAGTTTTAACTATTTTTTAGTTTTAACTTTTGAAATCTCTTTTAAAACTTTAACATACTCTTTTTGAACTATATCTAATGCATTAAGAAACATCTCTTTTTTAGGTGCTCCATTTATAGGTTGAAAAAGGGGTCTACCTTTAAAGTCTAAAAACCAAATACCTGGAGTACCTTGTGTTCTAAGTTGGTAAGGATAAGTATTATCTGAAGCATCAACTATAATACTTATAAAATTATCTTTTAAAACTTTTTTAACCTTAGGATCTTGTATAATCTCTTGTTCTAGATATCTACACCACTTACATCTTTGAGATGAATAAACAAACATAATTGGTTTATTTGTTTTTTTTGACTCAACTTTTGCTTGATCAAAACTTTTATTTAAGTTTAAATCTCCTGCGAAACTTAAAACACTTAAAAGTGCTACCATTATTAATATTTTCATTTTTCTACCTTTTGTATAATTTCATCTGCTATATCTTTAAGTGAACGATCACTTACATCTACTATTACGTCAGCTAAAGCCTTGTATTGTTTACTTCTTTCATCATAAAGTTCTTTTGCTTTTTCTAAATCTTGAAATAGTGGTCTTTTTTTCAACTTTTTAGCTGCGTTAGGGTGATTAATAATTCTTTCATATATTTTATCGAAAGGTGAATCAAGTAGAACAACTTTACCAATATTTTTAAGATTTTCTTGCTTAAAAAAACCTCCACCTGTGGATATTAGAGTATTTTGAACACTTTGCTCTAACCAAATAGATACTTGTTTTTCTAAATCTCTAAAATACTTTTCACCATCGCTAGCAAAAATCTCTTTTATTTTTCGATTTTCCATACTCTCTATAATATCATCAGTATCTATAGCCATAAGATTAGATTGTTTTACAATCTGCCTTGCCACACTACCCTTACCTACACCCATAAAACCTATTAGTATAATATTACTCAATTAAAAACCTTTCTTAAACGCATCAATATTATCAGATAAATTTGCCATTAAAAGTAACTTGCCCATCTGCTCAAAGTATTGTTTAATATTTGCAGGGTTGCTTCTTATAACTTTATCCAACGATGTTTTAAACATACTACTTGAGTTTGAAGCTACATAAGCATCTATAATCTCTTCAAGTGTAAGTTTATACACCTTGTTATTTATCTCATACTCTATTATCGAAGCAGGATTTACATTATAATCTAAAAGTAAGTCTTTCACAGTTCTATCCTTGTGTCTCTATAAAAGAGGGTTTCTATCTTTCCATATAACTCATCATCTGCATAGATAGAGTTTTGATTTTTTACAACAACTTTAGAATCTTGATCAAAGATTATAAAATCAACTTTTTTACCAACTTCAATATTGTTTTTTCTATTTGAGATAATTTTAGAATTATTATAAGAGATAAGTTCTAAAAGTTTATCTAGGGTACAAATTTCACTTTTAACCAATTTAGTATAATATAAAGAGTAAGCATAAGTTATAGACTCAATTCCAAAAGCAGCGTCATAAAATGCTACATCTTTAGAAGTAGTAACAAAAGGTTGATTTTGCAAGGTTAACACATCAACTTGATTATCTTTAAAAAAGTTTAAAAGCTTTTCAAAATCTTTACTTGTAGCAAAAGGAGGTGATATCTTTGCTTTGGTATTAAAACCCTTGCACTTTTGATCACAAAAAAGTAAATGATGTAAACTCATTTGAGCATACACTTTAACACCCTCATCTTTAGCTTTTTTTATTAATTCAAAAGATCTAACACTTGCTAAAGATAAAAAAAGTACTTTAATCCCATACTCTCTAGCTATCTCAATAAATTTTCCAACCTCAAGAGATTCACTTAATGGATCAATACCCTTAAGCCCAAGACTAGATGCCATCTCACCCTCAACTATGCTACCATCACCACTTATACTTTGATCTTCAGCTTTTACAAAAAGTGGCACATCATACATAGAAGCGTATTTAGCAACATTTAATGCTGTATTTGTGTCTATGTCTGAATCTATATATATTGCATTAGCACCCTGCTTTAACATTATGGCAATATTACTCAACTTGCCATCTTCTCCAACAGAATCAATAATAGTTCTAACATTTACAATTTTTGTATTTTTTAATGTCTGAAAAACAAAATCTTGGGTTATCTCTGTTGAGATACTAGGTGTGGTTTTAGGATTTAACATTAAACGCCTAACCCCACCCCGTAAAGCCTCTTTTGAAAGAGTATTTAGATTTTTAACATTTATTGTATTGTCTTTGATTCTTACGTCTAAGTCAAAGATAGTTGGCAAAACATACTTGCCTTTTGCATCATACATCACTTCACCATGCAACTCATTTTCTATATCTATTATAAAGCCGTCTTCTATTCTAATATCTTGCAAAGTATCATAATTAACAAGTTTTGCATTTTTTATAATCATTTTATCACCACATATCTAGTATAATACCGATATTATATCTTTTAAGAATTATATTGAAATTAACTATAGGAAGTTTGCATTTATGAAAGTACTAGTTTCTGCTTTAGAACACTCCTCAAACATACACTTAAAAGAGCTAAAAAAGCATCTTAATGATGAAGTAGAATTTGTAGGTATTTTTGATAAATCACTTGGAAAGCCACATATAGACCTAAGTTCTTTAGCTATAATGGGTGTGGTTGACGCTCTAAAAAAGATAAAATTCTTTTTTAAACTTGCTAATGAGATGGTTGAGTTGGCTTCCTCTTGCGATAAGGTACTTTTGATGGATTCATCAGGGTTTAACCTACCTTTAGCAAAAAAACTAAAAAAAGCATATCCAGATTTAGAGATAATTTACTATATTTTACCTCAAGCTTGGGCTTGGAGAAAGGGTAGGATTAAAGTAATCGAGCAAAGAACAACATCTCAACTTTCAATTTTACCTTTTGAGCCATCTTACTATTCTAAAAATGCCAATATAACTTATGTTGGTCACCCTCTTTTAGATGAGATAAAAGAGTTTAAAAAAGAAGTTAGTAAAAACAATATTATAGCTTTTATGCCAGGTTCAAGAAAAAGTGAAATTACTTTTATGATGCCCATCTTTAGAGAGCTTTCAAAAAAGTTTAAAGAGGAACTTCTTTTAGTTATACCCAAAAACTTTTCTGATCAAAAGATAAAAGAGATTTATGGTGACATATCAGCTTTTAGTATCACAAATGATGCCCATAATGCACTTATAAAAGCAGATACTGCATTTATATGTAGTGGTACTGCAACTTTAGAAGCAGCATTAATTGGGACACCCTTTGTTTTAGGTTATGTTGCTAAAAAATTCGACTATTTTATAGCTAAAAATATGTTGGATTTAAAATATATTGGCTTGGCAAACATTATGTTTGATAAAGCTTTTAATGAGCAGATACACCCTGAACTTATACAAGATGAGGCAAAAGCTGATAATTTTTATAAACAGATGATGAATTTAGATAAAAAATCATTTTTACAAAATTCTAAAAGATTAAGAGAATACTTAAAATATGGAAGTTCTGAGAAAGTAGCAAAAATTATACAAAACAAGGATAACACATCAAAAACATACTAAAAGACTTTATAGAGTTTAACAAAATAAACAAGCCTAAAGATTTGAATGTAGCATTAGAATTTTTTACATACTTTGGTGGTTTAGATATTCAAATTGACACCTCAAAAGATTTATACTCAAACATAGTTAAGTTGATTTTAGATGACTACCATAAATGGCATCAAGAGATTATAGATATAACTTTGGGCGATAGCGTTTATCACTCGATTTTAACAGGTGTTGCTTTAGGTGATGGTCGTATAAGTTCCTCTTTAAAAAGAGCAAAAGTATCTAGTGAAACTGGTAAAAATGCCTTAGACTACTTAGAGCATAGTGGCATAATTGAGATAGAAAAAAATCCAGATAAAGATGGAGTAGATAAAATACATTTTTCAAAACCTTTTTATAGATTTTGGTTTGCTTTTGTTTCACCAATATACCAAGGTATTATTGAGATGGATTATGAAGAGTTTAGTGATAGACTCCAATCTCGTGAAGCTGAATTTTCAGATTATATTTTTACTCAACTTTCACAAAGTTTTTTACAAGAAACATTAGAAGATAAGATTACAGATATAGGTGGATATTGGAATAACAGCGTAGATATAGATATATACGCAAAAACAGCAAGTGGCAAAACCATAGTTGGAGCATGTAAAAACTCATTAAATAAAATCAAAAAAAGTGTTTTAAGTAAACTAAAAGAGGATACAAAAGAGCTAAGTCCAGATTATTATGTAGTTTTTGCAAGAGGTGCTTATTCAAAAGAGTTAAAATCTTTAAAAAGTGACGAGCTTAAACTGTTTACACTTAAGAGTTTTAAAACTATTCTATAGTCTATCACATAGTTTTTATTTGTATCTATTAGAACACTAAATGTGTTCTTAAAATACTAAACTAATTTTTTTTCTGTGTAAAAAAAGAATACTTATAACTTTTCATAATAAAAAAATGCTTTTAAAACTCTATTTGAGCAAATTTTATGTAAAATCTACTCAAATAATACCTAAGGGCACTGCATGGCAATAGATTACGCTTCAGTTGATCAAAAACAACTAGAAATAGATATATCAAATATAAAAAAGAACATAGGTAAACCAACTTATGAAGACTACAAACATATGAGAAAGCTAGAAACTTGGGCTAGACTTTTTACTGTAGCTGGTTACTCAATGGCTTGGATATTTCCACTAAACATTTTAGGAGCTATGTTTATAGCAATTGGAAGCGTTGGTAGATGGACTTGTGTAACTCATCCTGTTATGCATGGTGCTTACGATAAAGTAAAAGGAGCACCAAGAAACTATACAAGAAAAGGTTTTGCTAGAGGTTATAGACGTATTTTAGATTGGAATGATTGGATATCACCAGAAGCTTGGGAGTATGAGCACAATATTATGCATCACTATTCTTTAGGTGAAAAAGACGATCCAGATAATGTTGAGTTAAACTTAGAACAAATTCGTCATTACAAAGTACCAATGTTTGTAAAATACTTAGTTGCATTTATAACTAGTTTAACTTGGAAATTTACAATGTACTCACCATCTTGTCAAAATGCTTTAAATAACTTACAGTTAAGAAAAGCTGGTAAAGAGGAAAACTTCTCTTGTTATAGAAAAGATGTTTTTAATCCATTTAAAGAAGAGGGTTTTCATTTTTGGTTTAAATTATACTTACCATACGCTGGTGTAAAGTTTATGCTTATCCCTGCTCTATTTTTACCATTTGGAACTGATGTAGCATTAACAGTATTGGGAACATCTGTGTTAGCAGAACTTTTTATAAATCTTTACTCTTTTGTTTTAATTTTACCAAATCATTCAGCTGAAGATATATATAGATTTGAAGAACCAGCTCATGGTAAAGGTGAATTTTACCTTAGACAAATTTTAGGTAGTGTTAACTACAAAACGGGTGGTGATTTAAATGACTTTGCACATGGTTGGTTAAACTACCAAGTTGAGCATCACCTTTTTCCAAATCTTCCACTTTCACAGTACCAAAAGATGCAACCTGTAGTAAAAGAGATTTGTGCTAAGCATGGTCTTCCATATAGACAAGAGAGTGTTTTTAAAAGAGTAAAAATGACAATGGATTTAATAGTTGGAAAAACTAAACTACTTGTTATAAAAAGAGCTGAAGAGATGCCAAAAGCTGCATAAATGTATCACATAAACTAGTTATAACTAAAACTTATAGTTATAACTAAAATAAAATAAGATTATCAATTTGATCACTCAAAAACTAAATATTTTTCAAAAATTTCCGATATAACTACATGCATAAAAGTTCACAAAATTATATGTGACTTATAAAAACCATGAAGGTTTTTAAGCGTTAACAACAAGGATGTATTATGATTTCAAAAGTCAATCCCTCGGTGATTAAAAATACTTTTGATCAAACAAAAATGAGTCAAAAAAATTTAGACAAGGTAACAACACTATCTGATAAGGGTGATCTTTCTAAAGTTGAAGAGATAACAAAACAGATAGAAAATGGAGAGTATAAAATTAATTTAGATACACTTTCACAAAAAATTGCTGAAGAGTTATTGTAAGATGGTATGAGTTTTGCTTTATACTATTTTAAGTAAAACAAATATATTTTAGGAGGATGCCATGTTAAGTTATTATTTAGAGAGTGCTATAAAAGATTTAGAATCTATTATAAACATTACACTTGAAGATATTGAAGACATAAAAGAGGCTTCTCACAATCCACAATTTGATCGTATCTCTATAAAAGAGGAAAAACTTAAAAGTTTTGAGCAAAAAAAAGCTATGATAGATCATGAGATATCTAACCTTATGAGTGCCAATCCATCAACAGACCTTTCTGAACTTTTAGATGAAAATCAACACAAACTTTTAGACTCAATGAAATTACAATTAAATAACTTAAAAGAGATTAATCAAAAATACTCAAAACTAGTACTTAGTGTAAGTGTATTTTATAATTCATTACTTGAGCGTGTAATGCCAACGCAGATGCAAGGTTATAACAAAGTTGCAGCTCAAGGCTCCTCTTTTTTAACAGTAAGGGCTTAAACTATGGCTTCAATATTTAACTCACTCCACATTGGATATAGCGGTTTAAATGCTTCACAAGTTGGGATAAACACAACTGGACAGAACATCTCCAATGCAGAAACAGAAGGCTATACAAGACAAAGAGTTGTGACAACTGCTTCAACACCATTAAGCCTTTCACCAGGACAAAGGGGAAATGGAGTAGATATTGACTCAATTGTAAGAGTGTTTGACAGTTTTGTATATGATCGTTATGTAGATGCTAGTGAAAAAAAAGCAAATTCAGATTTTATGAAAAAAACGATGAAGGAACTTTCCACCTATTTTCCAGATATAGATGGAGTTGGTATCAAAAATGATTTGCAAGATTATTTTAATCTTTGGCAGTCATTTGCAGATCATCCAGAAAATTCAGCTATAAAAATTGCTTTATCTCAACAAACTCAAACTCTAACACAACATATACAAAAGACAAGAGAACAAGTTTCATCCCTTCAAGGTCAGATGAACACTCAGCTAAAAGTTGCAGTGGATGAAGTAAATCGCATTGGTAAAGAGATTACAGGGATTAATCAAGCCATTGTTGAAGCTGAAACTGGAAATATTGATAATGCAAATGATTTAAGAGATAAAAGAAACTTACTAGAAAAATCATTAGCAAATTTAATAAATGCAGATGTATTTGTTGGACAGATACAATCAAACAATAAAGTTGATCCAAATATATCTACTAAAAATGGTTCTTACTCTATAAATATAGAGGGTTTTAATTTTGTTGATGGGGTTACATTTCATCCAATAAGCTCATCATCAAAAGAGAACGCAAATGGTTTTTATAATTTATCTTATGAAAGACAAGATGGCAAAAAGGTGGAGATTACAGACATTATTAAAGGTGGTAAGATTGGAGCTATTTTAGACTTAAGAGGTTCAAAAATAGATAACAACACAGGTATACCTAGTAATGGAATACTACAAGAAAACCTAAATAAGCTAGATGCCTTTGCAAAAGGCTTTATAGAATCTAGCAATAATATTTATGCAGCATCATCAACTAATACTCTAAGATCAAATGAGTTAAATGTGGATCCAACTCAATCTATAATAGATTCTGATCTAAATGTAAAAACTGGTACTTTCAATATGGTTATCTATGATGTAGATGGTAATATAGCTGCTCAAAGAGAGATAAATATAGATAAGTTTACAACTTTATCTGGAACTCCAGGATCTAATTCTATTAGTGGTCAATTAGCTGAAAACAAAGATGATAATAGCGATAACAATCCAAATAACGATGTAGATGATTTTATTAACATATCGTATCCTGCATTTCCACCTGGGGGCGAGTTTGCAATAACCTTTAAAAATTCTGACTTTAAAGCTCAGGGTTTTACTATGGCAATTAAAGACAATACACCTAATGGATTTAGCTCTGGAACTAATTTTGCAGGTTCTTTAGGTATGAGAAGATATATAGATGGAGATAGTGCAAAAAATATAGATTTAAATTTTGAGCTAAAATCTGATCCAACTAAAATATCTGCTTCAGCATCTCCACTTGAGGGTGATCATGATATTGCACTTAATATGATGCAACTTCAATTCGAAAAGGTAGATTTTAAGTCAAATAATCAAAAATATAATGAAACTATATATGGATTTTATGACATAATTGCTACAGATGTTGGTACTACAACCAATGCTGTTATCTCTATGAATGATGCTATCACAACTAAATATAATGCAGTTGAGATGGAATATAACTCAGTATCTAAAGTTAGTATTGATGAAGAGATGACAAATCTAATTAAATACCAAACATCTTATGGCGCAGCTGCAAAAATCATAACAACCATCGATCAGATGATGAATACACTTCTTGGCATTAAACAGTGAGTTTACCTCGCTTTAGCATCACTCTTTTAATACTTATAACTTTAGTTAGTTTTTTTGGCTCTATATTTTACGATATAGATCCTACGCACTTTAGTTCTACTTCTATTTTATTGCCACCATCTATTGAACATCTTATGGGAACAGATAGATTGGGACGAGATGTATTGGCAAGAGTTATAGAGGGTGGTCAAACCTCACTTATAATTGGTTTTGCTAGCTCTATCATAGCTTCAATTATAGGGCTTATGTATGGTGCTTATGCAGGTTTTAAAAGAGGTTTATTTGATAAGTTTTTTGTTTTAAGTATTGATCTTTTTTTAACATTTCCAACCTTTTTTCTTCTTTTAGCTCTTGTAAGTTATGTAAACGCTTCAACATTAGTTTTAATTTTGATAATATCGCTAACTGGTTGGATGTCAACAGCAAGGCTTATAAGGTCAAAAGCGTTTGAGATTTCAGACAAAGCCTATATAAAAGCTCTTGTATTAGCAAAAGTACCAAATATAAAAATAATTTTTAAGTATTATGCACCTTTGCTTGCATCTATATATCTAGTAAGTTTTACATTTGGTGTTGGTGGAGCTATATTAGCAGAATCTGGGCTTAGTTTTTTAGGCTTAGGTATAGTAGAACCACAAATGTCATGGGGAAGCATACTTAGTAATGGTAAAGAGGTTATGGATATAGCGTGGTGGGTGAGTTTTTTTCCAGGACTTATGATATTTTTAATAACTTTTAGTGTTATGAATATATCTAACTATATACAACATAATTTTGATAAATAATTTTAAAGTGACAATAAAATGAAACTAGCTACTAAACTTTTACTTCTATCTACCCTCATAAGCAATCTTAATGCTTCTATAGACTCAGATATAGCTCAAATACTACTTTTTGGGTTTAATGGACAAACACCATCACAACAGATAAAAAAAGATATAAAAAACGGTTTAGGTTCAGTGATACTTTTTAATAAAACTATGGATAAAAAAGTTAAAAATATAAGTTCAAAAGAGCAACTTAAAAAACTAACATCTACTCTACAATCTATAAAAAAAGAGAAACTATTTATATGTGTTGATCAAGAGGGTGGAAAAGTTAGAAGATTGAAAAAAGAGCTAGGCTTTTATGATTTAAAATCTGCAAGATTTATAGGTGATGAAGACAACATAAGTCTTACAAAACAAAGCTATAAAGCCTTAGCAAATGATTTAGAAAGTGTAAATATAAATTGTGTTTTTGCACCTGTAGTTGATATGGCAATAGAGCCTAAAAATCCTATAATATATAAACTAGATAGATCATACTCTGATAAAAGTGAAATAATATATAAACACGCAAGTATATTTGTTAATCAGATGAGAAAAAAACATATAGTTTCTGTTATAAAACATTTTCCTGGTCATGGAAGTTCTTTAAGTGATTCACACAAAGGTTTTGTTGATGTAAGTAAAACTTGGGATAAAAAAGAGTTAGAACCATTTAAACTGATGATAGATAACAAAAAAGCAGATATGATTATGAGTGCTCATATATTTAACTCAAACATAGATTCAACCTACCCTGCGACTATGTCTTATAAAACAAATACAAAGTTATTAAGAGGTAAACTAAACTACAAAGGCCTGATGATTAGTGATGACTTGCAAATGAGAGCGATTAGTGCAAACTTTAAACTCAAAGATGCAGTTGAAAAAACTTTAAACTCTGGTGTAGATATATTACTTTTTGGAAACCAGCTAGGCAACAACACTTTAGATGAAATTAGCAAGATTATAAAAGAGTTAATAAAAAGTGGTAAAATAACTAAAGAAAGTATATCTTTAAAAGCCTCAAGAGTAAGAGAGTTTAAAAGAAAACTCTAATAAAACTATGAATCAGAGTCAGTAGTTTCAGGCTCTTTTTTACTTTTTTTAACCTCTTTAGATATTATCTCTATATAACAAGACTCTAGTTTAAGCTCAAGTGTTTCATCTAAAAATGAAGTAATTTCACTTTGAGTAATACTTTTTGCCTCTTCTTCAGTTTTTCCAACTTTACAGTCAAATTCCCAGTAAACATCATCAGAGCTTAACTTCTTTTTTCTTTCACGCTTAATATATTTTCTTATCTCATTTTTAATAGAATCTAGAGTACGTTCAGGCTTTTTATTTGTTTCAATAAGTTTAAAGATTTTTTTCAAGCTTTACCTTTTTTTAAAATTATAGCGTATTTAAGGCAAATCTAAATCATATTTAAACCCATTTTTTGTATAATTGCAAACTTAATTTATAAAGAGTATTATGAATAAAATATATAGACCAAATGTAGCTGCTATTATTGTCTCATCTGAGTACCCAAATACTAAAGATATTTTTGTTGCACAAAGATGTGATATGAAAAATATTTGGCAATTTCCACAAGGTGGAATTGATGAGGGTGAAGATGCTCCAACTGCTCTTTTTAGGGAGTTAGAGGAGGAGATTGGCACTAATGATATTGAAATCATAGCTGAGTATCCAGAGTGGATATCTTACGATTTTCCTCAACATATAGCTAAAAAAATGAAGCCATTTGCTGGTCAAACACAAAGATACTATCTTGTAAAACTTTCTAAAGATGCAAAGATAAACTTAGATACTGATCATCCTGAGTTTGATGATTATAAGTTTGTAAAAGCAGATGAAGTTTTAAATGAGATAGCAAAATTTAAAAAAGATGTTTACACTAAAGTTGTAAATCACTTTCAAGATGAAGGACTACTATGAGTCTTATAGTACAAAAGTTCGGTGGGACAAGTGTTGGAGATTTGGATCGCATACAAAATGTAGCAAATCGTATCTCTAAAACACTAAAAGCTGGCAACAATGTTGTAGCAGTTGTAAGTGCAATGAGTGGAGAAACAAATAAACTTGTTTCATACGCAGATAATTTTTCTAAAACTCCTGCTAAAAGAGAGGTTGACTTACTTTTAAGTTCAGGTGAGAGAGTTACAGCTTCACTTTTAGCTATAGCCTTAAATGAGATGGGTCATGACGCTATATCTATGAGTGGTAGAGCAGCTGGTATAGTAACAGACAAACACCATACAAAAGCAAGAATAGAGTCTATTGACACTACAAACATGAAAAATGTTTTAGATGCGGGTAAAGTTATAGTTGTTGCTGGTTTTCAAGGTGTAAATGAAGATGGTGATGTTACTACACTTGGTCGTGGTGGTAGTGATCTTAGTGCAGTTGCGGTTGCTGGAGCATTACAAGCAGATTTATGTGAAATATATACTGATGTAAGTGGGATTTATACAACTGATCCAAGAATAGAACCAAATGCTAAAAAAATGGATAAAATATCTTATGATGAGATGTTGGAACTTGCTTCACTAGGTGCAAAAGTGCTTCAAAACAGATCAGTTGAGTTAGCAAAAAAATTAAATGTAAACTTAGTTACAAGATCAAGTTTCTCTGATGAAGAGGGAACTTTAATTACAAAAGAAGAGAATATTATGGAACAACCTTTAGTAAGTGGAATAGCTTTAGATAGAAACCAAGCAAGAGTTTCTTTATGTGGTGTAAAAGATAGACCAGGGATAGCATCAGATATATTTGGAGCGTTAGCAAGTGCAAATGTAAATATAGATATGATTATTCAGACATCTGGACATGAGGGTGCTACATCTGTAGATTTTACTGTACCAAGTGGTGAACTTACAGATGCAAAAAAAGTTGTAGATTCATTTATAGCAAACAAAGAGATAGGAAAAGCTGAGTATGATGAGTCAATCTCTAAGGTTTCTATAGTTGGTGTAGGTATGAAATCGCATACAGGTGTTGCAGCAACTGCATTTTCAACTATGTCAACAGAAAATATAAATATTCTAATGATTTCAACATCTGAAATAAAAGTTTCAATGGTTATAGAAGAAAAATATTCTGAATTAGCTGTAAGATCATTACACTCAGCATATAAACTAGATAAATAAGTATGCAAGAAGCCTTTGACAAGTGGACACTAGACACAATTAGAGAAGAGTCAGGAGTATATAACTGGCTTGAAGAGTCTCGCTTTGATTGGGGTGTTGCTACTTCACAAGTTATATCAAATATACTAAAAGGCAAGGCTATAGTTCTGATCACTGATAGTGAAAGATCTTGGTTTTCTAACTATATTAAAATCTCATTAAATAAAAAATCTTTAGATAGACCAATTATCCCTATTTTAGGTATTGATGAGATATATCCACACTTTTCATCTTTAAATGGTGGAGAAGATTTAGATATGGTTGAGGATTTAATTGATGCAACCTTTAATGGAAATTATATATATTGGTATATAGGCAAGGGTAACTCAACTAGAGCAGATATAGCTAAAAGAGATGATAACTCATTTAACTGGATAATGGATGAAGATTTTGTAAATGCCTATATCCTCTCATCTATAGATCCTTACATTGACACTAAATTAATAGAACTTTTTAAACTTTTTGATAAAACCTTAAGTGCTGCTCTTTTTGGTGAGATTGATGTCACAGAGTAGATCACACATATATGTTTGCGATGATTTTGAAGACGCATTAGATAGATATAAACAAGAGCTATATCCATCAAGAGTTGTAAGTGTAATAGAGGATGACTTTTTACTTGAACACTCCAAAAAAGTTGTGAAAGAAGCCTATATAAGTGAAAGTGAAACAAAATATATAATTTTTGGTGCACACTTTTTCAGAAATGAAGCTCAAAACTCTTTATTAAAAATATTGGAAGAGCCTCCAAAAAACATAGTTTTTATAATCTTTGTAAACTCAAAATCTGTTTTATTGCCAACAATCATCTCAAGACTACAAGTAAAAACAGATAAAACAGATAAAATATATACAAAACTTGACTTTACTCTCAACAACCTTGAACTCTCAACTATGTTTTATATACTTAAAAATCATTCAAAATACTCAAAAAGGGAAGCTAAGCTTTTTCTAGAAGATTTAATGAACCAAATTGTAAATGTTGAAAAACTAACTCTAAGCTTAGAGCAAGCAGAAGCTTTTGAAACTGCTTACAAACTCATAGATGTTCAAGGTAAATTTCAAAATATACTTATTATGATTTTAAACACTTTTTTAAGGGTCAAGTGATGTTAATAAATGCTATAACACCAAGTGATTTTAAAACATTATACACAGAGTTAGGTGTTGATGGTGCTGGTATAAAGATACTCTCTCAAAAATCAAAACTAAACTTTTTTCTGATCAAAGAGTTACATGTTGGTGCTGCAAATATTTTAAAGCAAGATGCACTAAGTATAGGGGCAGATTTAGCTGTTCCTAAAGGTGTTATAGTTGCTAAAGAACCTTTTGTTGATGTAGTTTTAATAGCTACCACAAGGCAACTTTTAACTCTAAGTAAAAAAGAGTTAGCACAACCATTTGGATTAAAAGATGTAGCGATAGAGATAAAAAAATACCTTTCACCTAAAAAGTTTGAGCCAAAAATAATGGGTATTTTAAATGCAAATGATGACTCGTTTTATAGTTCATCAAGATTTAATAGCACAGATGCAATAGATAGAATTTTCAAGATGATCGAGGATGGTGCAGACATCATAGATATAGGAGCAGTTTCCTCAAGACCTGGCTCAATATATCCAGGTGAAGATATAGAGTTTCAAAGATTAAAAGATATTTTAGATATTATAAAAAAAGAATCTTTATACAATAAAGTAAAATTCTCTCTTGATTCATACTCAAGTAAATCTATAAAATACGCCTTAGAGTCAGGTTTTAGCATGGTTAACGATATAACTGGTCTAAAAGATGTTTCACTTGCTACATTAGCATCATCATACAATGCAAGTGTAGTGATTATGCATATGTTATCTAACCCTAAAGATATGCAAAACGAACCACATTACAACAATATACTAAAAGATATATCTGATTTTTTTGAACAAGCTATAGATGTGGCAAATGATGCAGGTGTTAAAGATATCATCTTAGATGTTGGCATAGGTTTTGGAAAAACCTTAGAACACAACTTAGATTTGATCAAAAACCTTTCCCATTTTAAAAAGTTTAACAAAGAGTTACTTATAGGTGTAAGCAGAAAGTCTATGATAGATAAAATCTACCCATCAACTCCTGATGAAAGATTAGCTGGTTCATTAACTCTTAATCTAAAAGCTTTAGAAAATGGAGCAAGTATATTAAGAGTACACGATGTAAAAGAGACTGCACAAGCTGTTGAGGTTTTTAAGGCTCTTAACAAATAAATTTTTCATCTTCCATACTATCATTCCAAATATAATGTTGCAAAAAAAGTGCTAGAGTTATATAGAAAGTGGAACTTTATCCAACCTAAAACAAGCACATAGTAAAGAGCGATAGAAAATTGCACTTGTGTTCCCACGTAAAACATAGGACAAATGTAAACATCTCCTGTCAAGATACTTTTTAAGTAAAATTAAATAGGTCATTTTGTCTGATTTAATTTTTAAAACTCTTTTATAAACTTATAAATATTAAAAATATGACCTAAATTGTCATAATAAGGTCATAACTTAATGTTATTATGTTGAAAATATTAGGAGATATACAATTAAATGAATAAATCTAAAAAAATATCTGAACTTTCACTCTATGATTATTACGAAAATTTCAAACATATAATAGATGATGAAGATATTATACATATAAAAGAGTTATTTGATAAAAGAATAAACAAAATAGAAAAATTAAAAAATGAACCATTAAAATTAGCTGTCATAGGTGAATTTAGCGTTGGGAAATCTGCATTATTAAGTAAACTTTTAAATAGAGACGGTTTACTACCTGAAAAAATCACACCATCTACAGCCTTTATAACAGAATTTTATTTTAGCGAAGAGGAGTATTTTAAAGTTATATATGAAAATGCTTTGGGTGATATATCTTTTGAAAAAGTTGAAGATTTAAAAAAATTAAAAAATGATAAATACAAACAAAATCTTAATATTAATAATAATCATATACCAAAGATAAAAAAAATAGAAGTGTACCTGAATAATCCCATATTACAAACCTTTCATCTACTAGACACTCCTGGATTAAATGATTCAAATAAAAAAATGTCAGAAATAACGCAAAAAATATATGAAGAGATAGATTATGCTATTTGGATTTTTGATGCAATGAAAACTAGTACAAGCTCTGAACAAATACAAATAGCAAAATTACATGAGCATATTGGTAAGTCCATATATTTTTTGATTAATAAGATAGATGGAAAGAGTATCAAAGATATAGATGAAATTAAAAGCAGTCTAAAAAATATTTTGGAAAAATATAGTAATCAAAAAGAGGTAGATGCTATATCTGTCACTTCAGAAG
>WFNF01000076.1 GCA_015488775.1 Helicobacteraceae bacterium | reverse complement strand
TAAAAATATAAAATGAAAGCTTTTAAAGTTTTTTTAGTTTCTCTATCTCATCTCTCAAACGAGCTGCCTCTTCAAACTCAAGCTTGGTCGCCGCCGCTTCTATCTTTATTTGAACGACAATTGAACAAAGTCCAATTTTCTACGCTATCGCTATGATTACTAAAGATATTTTTATTTCATAAAAATATAAAATGAAAGCTTTTAAAGTTTTTTTAGTTTCTCTATCTCATCTCTCAAACGAGCTGCTTCTTCAAACTCAAGCTTGGTCGCCGCCGCTTTCATTTTAATCTGTAACTCTTTCATAAGTTTTTTGCGTTCACTTGCTGGCATTTTGTCTGCTTTTTTGCTTTTGTTGTAAAGCTCACCCATATCGTCAACTTTTAAGTCATTATCTAAAACTCTAGCTGTCGTTTTTGGAGTTATGTTATGCTTTTTGTTATGCTCTTCTTGTATTTTTCGTCTGTCATCTGTTTTTTGTATAGCTCTTTGCATTGAACCTGTAGTTTTATTTGCATAAAGTATAACACGACCATCTACATTTCTAGCTGCGCGACCTATGGTTTGAACTAAAGCAGTTTCACTTCTTAAAAAGCCCTCTTTATCAGCATCTAAAATGGCAACTAAAGAGACTTCAGGTAGGTCTAAACCCTCTCTTAAAAGGTTTATCCCTATAAGAACATCAAACTCACCAACTCTTAATGCTCTAATGATTTGGTTTCTCTCAATAGCATCTATATCTGAGTGTAAATACTGAACCTTAACACCTAAATCTGCAAGATATTTGGCTAAAGACTCTGCCATTTTTTTAGTTAAAACTGTAAGTAAAACTCTATCACCCTTATTTACTGTTTTAATTATCTCATCATGTATATCTTCAACTTGGTTGTCTGATGGTTTTATAGTTATATCAGGATCTAGTAAGCCAGTTGGTCTAATGATTTGTTCTGCTTTTGTAGCACTTAAATCTAACTCATACTCATTTGGTGTTGCACTAACAAAAAGATAGTAAGGATCTTTAACTATAAACTCATCTAACATAAGAGGTCTGTTGTCTAGTGCAGATGGAAGTCTAAAACCATGATTTACTAAAACCTCTTTACGACTTCTATCTCCAGCGTACATACCACGGAACTGAGAAAGTGAAACATGGGACTCATCAACAATCACTAAAAAATCTTTATGGTGTAAAGAGAAGTAATCGTGTAAAGTATAAGGAGTTTCACCCTCTTTTTTACCACTAAGATGTCTTGAGTAGTTCTCAACACCCTTACACATACCAGTAGTTTCTAGCATCTCCAAATCAAACTCTGTTCTTTGTTTTAATCTTTGAGCTTCAAGAAGTTTATCCTCTTTTATAAAATAATCAAGTCTAGGTCCAAGCTCATCTTCAATAGCTCTTATAGTATGTTGAAGTCTCTCTTTTTCAACCGCAAATTGAGAAGTTGCATATATCTCAATCTTTTTATGATCCTCTAACCTTTTGTTATCTATAACATCAAAGGTGTATATCGACTCAACCTCATCGCCAAAAAACTCTATACGGTAACCCTCTGACTCAAAGTATGGTGGATAAATATCTATAACATCCCCACTAACTCTTATGTTTGATCTATCAAAATAATTATCGTTTCTTGAGTAGCCCATATCTACAAGGCGAAGGAGAAGCTTTTTTTGATTGTGCTCATCACCAACAGCTATAGCTTGAACCATCTTTTCAAATTCAGCAGGATCGCCAAGACCATAATTAGCAGAAACAGAGGCTATAACTATAACATCATCATAAGATAAAAGATTTGCAGTAGCACTTAGACGCAACCTCTCAAGCTCATCATTTATAGAGCTATCTTTCTCTATAAAAAGATCTTGTCTAGGGATGTAAGCCTCAGGCTGATAATAATCATAGTAAGATATAAAGTACTCAACATGATTGTTAGGAAAAAACGATTTAAACTCAGAGTAGAGTTGCGCCGCCAAAGTTTTGTTATGAGTCATAATAATAGTAGGCATCTTCACATTTTCAATAACACGCGCCATAGTATGTGTTTTACCACTACCTGTTACACCCTCTAGGGTCTGATAACGGTTCCCATCAAGAATACTTTTAGTAAGTACCTCTATAGCTTTTGGTTGATCACCAGCAGGTTGATAAGAAGATTCTACTTTAAAATTTGGTTTCTTTTTCATTGGTGGAATTATAGCTTAATTGCTTAAATAGATGAGCTTTGGAGTTAAAATGAGAGATGTGGCTGTTTATAAGTTACCACTCCACTTTGTATTCTTTTTGTGAATTAGTGTAGCCGTATCATAGTTTTCTTTATTTTGGTTAACAATTTAGTATGTAATAGCTTTGTAAATATTGCTATTATGATTTGATTCAAGTACTAACTTTGAATCTTTAAATTATCACTGTTTATGACTTTGCAAATACACGATTTGGATCATAAGGTACATTGTATTTCACTATAGAATAGATAATCACAGCTATCTTTCTTGATACGATTATCTATCTTGCCATTTGAAAATATCAAGGACTTTAATTTCATTTTTTTCAACTTTGTAAATAATTGTATAGCCATTAAAGATTAAGTCTCTATATTTTTTATCTTCAAAGTAAATTGATGGTCTACACATAAAAGGAGATTCAAGAAGCAAATTTATTTTTTTTCTTAAATCTTTATTGAACTTTCTAGAAGCTGATATTTTATCTTTTGCAATGGTTGTTAATATCTTGAGTAGAGGTTCAGAAAAGCCTATTTCGATTATAATTTTCAAATTATAAAGCTTCTATTTTTTCATCCATATCGGAGAAGAACTTATCAGCCGAAACATAATTAGCATTTTCTTCTGCCTCAAAAACTCTTCTTTGAACTTCTGCTATAGATGATACAAAATAATCTTCTTGTTTTGTATCTTCAACTAAGCTAAGTTCATTAGTTTGAAATTGATTAATAAAAGATAAAACTTGTGAGTATATAGATTCATTAACCTGTAGCTTCATAGTATGCATGACATTACCTTTTATAAATAAATTTTTATGTGATTATTATAACAAAAAGATACAAATAAGTTTTTGAAATAATTCATTTAAGTTTTAGACTGGCTGTTAATAAGCTGCCGAAACCATTCTCAAGCTCATCCAAAAATACTATAAACATCTTAGTAACAAACAGTTACAACTATGCCTATGCAACTAACTCTTTTGGTATGTAAGCCTCAGGCTGATAATAATCATAGTAAGATATAAAGTACTCAACATGATTGTTAGGAAAAAACGATTTAAACTCAGAGTAGAGTTGCGCCGCCAAAGTTTTGTTATGAGTCATAATAATAGTAGGCATCTTTACATTTTCTATAACACGCGCCATAGTATGTGTTTTACCACTACCTGTTACACCCTCTAAAGTTTGGTAACGATTACCATCAAGTATGCTTTTACTAAGTACTTCTATAGCTTTTGGTTGATCACCAGCAGGTTGATAAGAAGATTCTACTTTAAAATTTGGTTTCTTTTTCATTGCTGGAATTATAGCTTAATTGCTTAAATAGATGAGCTTTTGCTAGTTTATACAAGATGTGGCTGTCTATATGCTGCCGAGATTAATAACTTTGTTGTCTAAAGATAGAAAGTATATAAACTGTGTTTTCTCTAATTTTAAATACAGTTGTATATTTTTTGTAAATAAGATCGTGTGTATTTGCCTTGTCAGTGTAATAACTCTTTCTACATCTTTGAGGCATTTCATTAAGAGTTTTTATTTGACCTTTAAGTTCAGATATGAATGTATTAGCTTTATGGGAAGTATCTTGTTCTATGATATATATTTTAATATTTAGTAAGTCTTGTAATGCCTCTGGTTCAACAATTATTTTATAAGCCATACTAAGCTTTTAAGACCTTATCAAATGCTTCATCAAGTTCAATTCCATTGTTATTAGAGATATTATTAATTGCATTTTGAACTTTTGTTTGTGCTTCTTCAAATGATATAGAATTTGATTCGTCAGTAAATGATACTTTGTCTTTTGGTAAGATATCTAAGAGTCCCATAAATTTTTCAAAAATAGAATCATCAACTTGTAATTGTAGTGTATGCATATGTAAATCCTCTCTCTTTTATTGATGATATTATAGCTTATTTTCAATAAATCCCCTCAACAGCCAAAACCTTATTGGCTTAGGCAATCTTAAATTTTTTGATAAACTATAAAGAGTTATTTGTAAATTGTAAGACATCGTGATGCTAGTGAGGAGTACATTAAACAAGTAATAAAAAATGAAACGAATATATGTTACAATCATACCATATATGGAATGATTAAGTGATTTAATCGCCTCATTGGATAGAAATAAAAAAGGGTACAGCATGAAAAAATGGATATGGGAGCAAGAAAATTACCCAAATTTCACTTATGATTCAAAAAGATTAGAAAGTTTAATGCAAAAAATATCTCTTGAACAGGGGTACTTAATTGCTATGAGTAACTTCATGAGTGAAGATAATGTCACAATAAGACAACTAGAAGCATTAGAAAATGAAGCGATAAGTACCTCTGCAATAGAGGGAGAGATATTAAATCGTGATAGTGTGAAAGCTTCTATAAAAAGGAAGCTTGGTTTTGAAAATATAGATCATACAAAAATAGATGCATCAACAGACTATCTTATCGAAGTACTTATAGATGCAAATACAAACTATGAAAAAGATTTAACACTTGATAGACTTTTTGGTTGGCATAATGCACTTTTTCCAAAAGGTTTCAGTGGGCATATTAAAATTAGTGTAGCAACTTTTAGAGGCGAAGAGACGATGGAAGTTGTTTCAGGTATGGCAGGTAGAGAAACAACATACTATGAAGCTCCTCCAAGAGAGATATTAGAAAATGAAATGGATAATTTTCTAAGATGGTTTAATAAGAGTGAAACAAGTTTGCTAAAAGCAGCCATTGCACACTTATGGTTTGTAATTATTCATCCTTTTGATGATGGAAATGGTAGAATAACTAGAGCTATAGCTGATTTGGTACTCTCTAAAATAGAAAATTCCAAGATTTCAAAACTTTATTCTATGTCTAGTGCAATTAACAGTGATAGAAAAGGGTACTACAAAGCATTAGAGAGTACAACAGGATATGTAAGGAAAAGTGATAATCATTTAGATATTACCATTTGGTGTGAGTGGTTTTTAGAGACACTTTACTCTGCACTTATTGACACTAAAAACAGGCTAAGATACATTACTGAGAAAACAAAGTTTTGGGATAAGCATAAAGATAGTAATCTAAATGCCAGACAAACAAAAGTTTTAAATAAAATATTAGATATTGGAGTTGAGAACTTCAAGGGTGATCTTAGTAAAAAGAAGTATATAGTTATTGCAGATAGTACACCCAGTACAGCTTCGCGAGATATTAATGAGCTCTTAGACTTGGAATGTATTGAGCAGGTAGAGGGAACTCAAGGTAGAAATGTAAGATATAAAGTAAAAATTTAGTACGTGCAAAAACAGTAGCTACAAAACCAAGTTTTTTTATGCTTACAACAAATTTCTTATAGGAAAGATACGAGATTTAGGGTTGACATATCAGTCAATAAGCTACCCAAATATTAAACAGATTCTTCTTATAAGTACTCTCAAAAGCACCGTACTACTTATATACCGATGGTCTAGCTTTTAACATAGAATTACAGAAGTAATAAAAATATTGTAACAGATATATAAACAAGTCAATTTATGTCATAATATATAAAATATCAATAGGCATGAAAAATGAGCGACAAAAAACCAACTTATAAAATGCTAGAACAAAAAATAGAACTTCTTGAAAAAGAGATAAAAGAGAATAAATCATTTTTAGACATGCTGTTTGATGTCATTCCTAACCCAATTTTTTATAAAAATAGAGATGGCATCTACAAACATGTAAATGAATCTTTTTCAAAGACAATTATAGGCATAGATAAAAATGAGATTACAAACAAATCTTTGTATGATTTGCCAACTTTAATCCCTAGAGAACTTGCAGATATTTATAAAGCAAAAGATACAGAACTTTTTGAAAATCCTGGAGTGCAAAACTATGAGGCAAAAGTGATGTGCTCCGATAATATCATAAGATATTACAATTTTTATAAGGCTACATACTTAGAAGAAAATGAAGTTGTTGGTCTAGTTGGTGTTATGCTAGATATAAGTGAACAAAAAAAAGTGATTGAAGAGTTAGACATAAAAAATAAACTCTTAAATGAATTAAGCAACAAAGACACTCTTACCAAACTTTACAACAGAAGATATCTTTATGAGATAATCAATAATTTATTTCCTTTAGCTAAAAGAGAGGAAGAACCTATCTCAATACTGATGCTTGACATAGATAAATTTAAAAAAGTAAACGATATTTATGGACATAAAATAGGTGATGATGTACTTGTTTTATTATCATCTACACTACAAGATAAATGTAGAAAAAGTGATATTATATGCCGTTGGGGTGGAGAAGAGTTTTTAATTCTTTTACCAAATACTAACAAAGATGGAGCATATAAAAGAGCTGAAAAACTTAGAACTATAATAGAAAAAATAAGCATAGAGTTAGATGAAGATAAAAAGCTCTCATTCACAGTAAGCATAGGTGTTTCACAGATTGTATTTGATAAAAAAAATTGTTTAGAAACAGCTATACAACAGGCTGATGATAGACTCTATAAAGCAAAAAAAAGTGGTAGAAACAGAGTTTGTACTCAATAATTCAACTGCTATAATTAAGTTAACTAACTAAGACTATTCAGAAATTTATTTAGAACCAAAAGACATTTTCTTAAAGTCATTTACACCTTTTTGAGTTAGTACAAGAGTTAAACCATCATCTTGCACCTCAATGTAGCCATCTGCATTAAGTTCATCTATCGCTATTTGAAATGAACTTTCCTGTTTTGTAGTTAATTTTGTCAAAATATTTCTAACTATGTCTTGTTTACTCATAACGTAACCAACTCTATTGTTGTTTTTAAACCAATTACTAAACATCGCTTTGACTTCATTTTTATAACTCATATCTCCATTACTTTTTGGAGGAGCTTTTCTTTTTTTATTGTGAGGAGTCTTGGGCTCATTTGATTTATTAAATTTTTTTGAAGAGTAGTCTTTCATGTTATGCCTTAAAATTTTAGTTTCTTTATCAATAGTTAAAATTATAGCTAAACTAGCAAATCTTTTTTCATTACAACTTTAAACATTAAATATTAGCACAAATCAAATTATTTATAAAAATTGCTTCTTCTTGAGTAAGGGTGTCTATATTTAACTCTAATAATCCATAATATTGAAATCCACCATACTCCTCTTCATATACTTTATATGATTTAACTTTCATATCTAACGTAGGATTTACTTTGTAAATTTTTTCTTTTATCTTCTCAAATAATTCATATAGTTCATCAAGTTCTATCTTGTTTATGTCTAGATATATATGTGTTGGTGTACTAATATATGCTAATGAGATAAATATTTTTTTAAAATCTAGGTTCATTTTAATTATAAGTCTTTTTTAGTTAAAAGTGTACTCAATATTAGAATGGGTGACCTTTTTCAATAGTTTTAGATTATTTACCATATCTAAAGTAACTTGTCTATTTCTGTTTTTAAAACAGGAAGTCTTTCTCTGATTATAAACTCAATAATCGGAAGATTAATTCCCTCATAATCATGTGCTATAAAGTTTCTAGTATTTATTGCACCTTTTACATCTTCGTTATCAAAATTATTTAATAAATTAATATCTTTAATTTTTGAAAATTGTTCAGCTATAGAAGTCAAATGCATCATAATAGCAGGTTTAGTTATCTTTTCATCTTTCAATGCTTTTACTATTCCTATTTCACAAATATCAAGAATATATTCTATCTTGTTATAAATAAGTTTAACCCTATCTAAATCATCATTATTATACATATAGAGCTTCTTGTCTAACTTTTTCAACAATAGAACTTGAACTATTTAAGTCAAACATATCAACATGAGTATTGAATTTTTTTTCTATTTTCTCTCTGAGATGTGTATTCAAATATGTAAAAGCTTTCCAACCTTTATAATTATTTATAAAAGTGTCAGATGTCTCATAAACAATATCAATATCACTTTTTTGTGTATAAGTATCTTTTGCAAATGAACCAAACAAACCAAGAGATATAATACCTTTAGCACTCAACTCTGGTTTTAATATTGTTAAATATTTTAATATTTCATTTTTAGAGTTTTTCATAAATATACCTTCACTACTATTTTATCAATTATAGCTAATACTCAATAAAGTGTACCTCTAAACATTAAGAATTTAAAGCTTATTAAAATGTGTCTGTATTTAAGTTTAAAACAGCTTTATACAGTAACCATCACGAGGGAAAGATATTAGCTGTACATTTGGGATTTTTTTTCTAAGTCTAAAGATTAATTGTCTTAAAGTGTCATCTGTAATCTCTACATCATCCCAAATAGTTTGTTTTATTACATCATTTTCAACTGTTAATCCAAAATTTATAAAAAGTAACTCTAAAAGTTCAGACTCTTTACTTCCCAATTTAACCAATTCACCTTTATAAGTAAGAACTTTATGTTTTTTAGAGTACTTATAATCACCAACAACTATGTTCTGGTTAGTATCTTCTTTAGCCTTATATAAATTGCTAGATAGACTAGTTTTAAGTGCTTGTTTTGCAAGAGATATAGCTGCGACTATGTCAGGTACACTTACTGGTTTTATAATATAACCAAGTGGCTCTGTGTCCATAGCATCATCTATAGTGCTGGTGTTTTGGTAAGATGTGACAAAAATTGACCTTATGTTGTACTTTGTATTAAGTTTATAAGCACAATGTATCCCATCAACATCACCCTTTATCTCTATATCCATTAGTGCAATATCTACATCTCTTGTCTGTACAAACTCAAAACACTCTTTAGCATTATCAAAAGAGCCAAGAACCTCATGTCCTAACTCCTCAAGAGTTTCACTTAAAAAAAGTGCAGTAAGAGAATCATCTTCAACAACTATAAATTTCATTCAAACCTTTTAACCCAAATTATATATTTAACATATTAACAAAAATTAAGTTCATATTACGTTATATCTAACACTTTTATACTATTATATCATCATGAAATCTCTTTTTGTTCTTATATTTATACTTTTTACTTGGCTTGAAGCATCTGAGCCTAATATACAGTTAGAGTACTTTATTGATCAGAATGATACTCTTGATATTGCTGATGTTATACACCATAAAGATATATTTAAAACTCAATTAAACACCAATACCAATAATTTAAAAATCAACAAACATACCTTATGGGTAAAAGTAAAACTTAACAATACTACTAGTAAAAAACAAATTCGTATTTTAGAGTTTTTAGATATTAGAATACGCCACTTATGGGTTTACGATAGACATAAACACCTCTTACAAACAAGTGGAAACATGGAGCCTTTTTCAAATCGTACATATAAAAATGCTCAAATTGCTATAGATTTAGAGGCCTACCCTTTTTCATCTCAAACATACTATTTAAAGATAAAAAATAAAAAATATATAGACCTAACATATAAACTTTATACCAAACAAAAATTTTATGAAACTACATCAGATAGAAAAATATATAGAGCTTTCTATTTTGGTGCTTTATTGATTATGTTACTTTATAACTTTGTTTTATATATATTTATTAAAGACAAAAGTACCTTGGAGTATGTGATTTACCATATAGTTTTAACTGCTGTAATGTTATATTATAATGGTTTAATGGTGGAATACCTTTTTCCAAACTCATCAAATGTTGGTGCTGGTGGAGTTCCACGCTATCTTACATATTTAGCCATAATTTTCAATATATCCTTTACTAGAACATTTTTAAATATGAAAAAGTTAACGCCTAGATTAGATAAACTTTTTAAATACTCAATAATTATGGTTTCTGTTTTACTATTTATGCATATATTTGGTTTAGATATTTACTTTTACCAACTTGGTATTAAAATTATAATTCCAATGAGTGTTATGTTGATTTTAGTTAGTGGATACCATGCATTTATAATCAAAAATGAGATTGCATTTTTTTATTTTGCTGGTTGGAGCATTATGATGATAAGTGTGATTGTAACTGGGCTTTTATCCTTAGGCTACATTGAGAGAACAGATTTTAGTTCACAACTATTTCAGATTGGTTCACTTATAGAGATAACACTTTTTTCTATGGGTTTAGCTTATCGTTACAATACAGCTCAAAAAATCATATACCAAAAAGACACTGAACTTGTAAAAATCAACCAACAACTAGAGGCGATGGTGTTAAATAGAACCTACCAGCTTGATCAGAAGATTAAAGAGACACAAAAGCTTTTGCAAAACAGAGAGTTACTTTTTAAAGAGCTTTACCACAGAGTTAAAAACAACCTTCAAATGCTTGTAAGTATCTTCTCTTTGCAACTAAGTAGAGATAAAGATGAAAGAGCAAAAGTGATACTAACAGACATAATTTCAAGAATAAAATCTTTAGCCCTAATCCACGAAAAGCTACAAACATCAGATAGAATTGATTCTATAGATGTACAAGAGTATCTAACATCATTGCTTAAAGAGATAAAAAGAACTTACCTTATAGAAAATTTTACTTACACCATAGAAGCAAAAAATATATACTTAGATATAGAACAGGTCACCTCTCTTGGACTTATTTTAAATGAACTTATCTCAAACTCATTTAAACATGCTTTTAAAGAGATAGAAAATCCAAACATCATAATAAATATTATAGAAACAAACAGTGGTAACATCTCTTTGATGTATGGAGATAATGGAGTAGGTTCAAAAGATGTGAGAACATCTAAATCACTTGGATCAACAATCATAAAAACCTTAAGCACTTCTCAACTAAAAGGCTCACTACAGATAAATACTACACCATCACTAAATTACACCATACAGTTTCAAAAGAAGCTCTAAACTCATTTTAGCTATAATTGCAAAAAAAATTATAAGGCTTATTATGGCTCAAACTATAACTGAAAAAATATTTTCACAACATGTTGGCAAAGATGTTTACGCTGGTGAAATAGTAAGAAGTCCTATAGATATGGTAATTGGTAACGATATCACTACACCTATATCTATAAAGGCATTTGAAGATAGTGGTGCTACTTCACTTAAAAACCCAGATGGTTTCTCAATTGTACTTGATCACTTTATACCAGCAAAAGATATAGCTTCAGCAAACCAAGCTCGCATATCAAGAGATTTTGCTAAAAAGCATAAACTTAAAAACTTTTTTGATGAAAAAGATATGGGTATAGAACACGCTCTTTTACCTGAAAAGGGTTTAGTTGTTCCAGGTGATGTAATCATTGGTGCTGATTCACACACTTGTACTCATGGAGCTCTAGGTGCTTTCTCAACTGGTATGGGTAGTACAGACTTAGCTTTTGCTATGATAACTGGTGGTAACTGGTTTAAAGTTCCTGAAGCTATAAAAGTTGTTTTTACTGGTAAACCTAGTAAGTATGTGACTGGTAAAGATCTGATTTTAGAGATTATTAGACTTATTGGTGTGGATGGTGCTCTTTACAAAACTTTAGAGTTCACTGGCGATACTATAAAATACCTAAGTATGGATGATAGATTTTCACTTTGTAACATGGCTATAGAAGCTGGTGCAAAAAATGGTATAGTTGCTTATGATGATACAACTGAAGAGTTTATGAAAGATAAAAATCAAGCAAGACCTTCACGCATCCACTACTCTGATGAAGATGCTACATATATTCAAGTTTTAGAGATAGATGTAGCAGCACTTGAGCCTGTTATAGCTTACCCATTTTTACCATCAAATGGTCACTCTTTAAGTAAAGCAGTAAGCGACAAAATCAAAGTTGATCAAGCTTTTATAGGAAGTTGTACAAATGGTCGTTTAAGTGATCTTAAAATCGCTTCTGAGATTTTAGAAGGCAAAAGAGTTCACGAAGATGTTAGACTTATCATAACTCCAGGTACTCAAAAGATTTTAAGAGAAGCAAATAAACTTGGATACATAGATATCTTAGTTGACGCAGGTGGTGTTGTTTCTAACCCAACTTGTGGTGCTTGTCTTGGTGGTTATATGGGGATACTTGGTGATGATGAAGTTGCAGTCTCAACAACAAACAGAAACTTTGTTGGTCGTATGGGAAGTAGAAGTTCTAAAGTTTACTTAGCAAACTCAGCAGTAGCCGCAGCTAGTGCTATAACAGGTTACATAAGCGCTCCATCAGAATAGCTTCGCTCTAAGTTTCCACATTAAACGTGGAAACTTTAACCCAAATTATGCAATAGGGAACAACAAGTAGCGTCTATGCTTGTGCATAAGGGATGTTTAGAAAATCTTTGCGCCTACCTTATTGGTAGGTCAATGATTTTATGAATGTGCCTTGTGTGCAATGATAGATGCTTTCTTAAGTTTTCTACTGCATAATTTGGGTTTAACAAATTACTAAATAGCAGAAGCCATAAGTTGATTTACTGTTACTGCTATATCTTTTAAACCTTTATTTTCTAAAGATTCAAAACTTTTTATTTGCTCTTTTATAGATTTAAAAGACTCTTTTTCATTATCTATAAAGTTCTCAAATGCTATTTTAGAGTTTTCATCTACTCTTTGAAAGTCTAAAATCTTTTGAGAGTAATGAACTACTATAAATTCTAAAAACTGCATCAATTGATTTTTAAGTTTTAACTCCACCTCTTGATTAATTTTTACATCATCTAATGATTGTAAAAGTTCTAAAATATTAAACTCTTTTACTACAAGATAAAAAAGTGTTGCAACATTTTTAAAGTTATGTTTTGAGTTCTCTTTTATCATTATAGCTGCAACTGCAAATCTTAAGTAAGGTATAACTGAAAAAAATCTATTTACCTTTTCATTGCCCTTTATAACTGTTGGTGTAAATTCGCTTTTAATATCGCTAAGTAAATCAAATAGTTCATCTTTATAATCAAACATATGTGAAGCATCCAATTGAGATGAGTTAAGATACTTTATCATCCATTTAGTTGAAAAGTTTACAGTATGCTCAATCTCACTTAATAAAGCGTATTGTTTAGATACATTCATATTAAAATCTTCTCTAAAGATATCATGTCTTATATCGTTTGAGCCAAAAAGTTCATTTGAATAGATATAAGCTTTTAGCATAAGTAAAAACTTTTCATCGCCTAACTCTTTGTATGGTGCTATAAAAGATGAGCCTTGGTTGTTAATGATTTTGTCTGCTATCATAGTTGCTTTTATCTCACGAGCAAGTGGGTGATGTTTAACCTCGTGCTCATACGCACTAACAAAAGATTTTGGAAAATACTTAAACAAAAAGTCTAAAGCAAAAGGCTCATCAATCATAGTAGATTCAAGCAGTTTTGTTTTTATAAATATCTTAGCATAAGAAAGAAGTGATGAAAGAACAGGTCTAACAAACTGCCCTTTAAAATCTAAAATAGAAGATATACTCTCATTTTTAGGTATATAAAAATCTTTTCTTTTAAAAGCCTCAACATTATCTTCTAAAATCTCAATAGTTTTTATAAAATCATTTTTATAAGTTTTTGAAAGGATTTGATCTTTTGATAAAGCTAAAGATTGTCTATAGTTTGACCATAAAACCATATTTACTATCTGATCAGTTAAACCTTTTAAAACCTTGGTGCTTTCCTCTTTATTTATAAGACCTTTTTCCTCTATAGAGTTAAGTAAAATCTTTAGATTTACCTCATGATCACTTGTATCAACACCAGCAGCATTATCAATACCATCTATGTTTATTTGCCCACCAGCTCTTGCAAACTCTATACGAGCTTTTTGAGTAAAACCTAAGTTTCCACCCTCACAAACTATAGTTGCTTTTAGATCTATTGCATCAACTCTAACTGCTTCATTTTGTTTATCTCCAAGATCTAAGTTTGACTCTTCACTAGATTTAAAGTAAGTTCCAACACCGCCATTAAACATCATGTCACACTTACTAGAAAGCAATGCTTTTGCTAACTCCTCACCACTTAAAGTTTTAACATTCTGATCAATAAGTTTTTTTATCTCATCACTAAGTTCAATAGTTTTAGAAGAGCGTAAAAACACTCCACCACCCTTAGATATTAACTCTTGATTATACTCGCTCCAACCACCTTTTGGTGCTTCAAAAAGTCTTTTTCTCTCATTAAAAGCCACCATCTCATCAGGATTTGGATCTACAAATACCTCTTTATGTGATATAGCCGCTTTAAGTATAAATTTTGATGTCTCTATAAGTCCATTTCCAAAAACATCACCATTCATACTACCTATACCTATAACACTCACCTGCTCTTTGTAGTAATCAACACCATTTTCTATAAAAAATCTTTGTGAACTTTTTAAAGCTCCCTTTGCAGTTATGCCTAACTCTTTATGACCATAACCGTTTGAGCCACCACTTGCAAAAGCATCACCAAGCCAAAAAGCACGCTCAATTGCTATAGAGTTTGCAACATCACTCATACTTGCAGTACCCTTATCTGCTGCAACAACAAAGTATGCATCATCTTCATCATAAGCAACTATATCAGCATTTTTAACAACTTTTCCATCTTTCATATTGTCAACTAAATCAAGAAGGTTATTTATAAACATAGTGTAGATTTTTGTAAAGTACTCTTTGTCTATGTTTTGCTTTCTTATTACAAATCCACCCTTAGCACCATCTGGAATAATTATCGAGTTTTTACCCTCTTGCGTTGTCATTAAAGATTTTACTTCAGTTCTAAAATCTGCTCTTTCACTCCATCTAAGTCCACCACGAGATATCTTAGACATTCTAAGGTGAAGTCCTGAAAATTCAGGATGGTAAACGAAACTTTCAATACGTGGTTGTAAGCCTTTTAAGTTTTTAGAAAAGCTTGCTGTATCTATTTTAAAAGCTATAGCATCTTGATTAAAAAAGTAATTTGTTCTAAGTAAGTTTTTAAGTAACTCAAATGTTAATTTTAAAATTCTATCATCCAAAATATTTGGTACTTTTTTAATTTTATCAACTATTTTTTGACAAGTTACATCTAAGGCTTTTTCTCTTGATTTTATGCTTGGATCAAACTTTTCTATAAAGTAATCTATAAAAAGCTTACTAATATCATCATAAGAAGTTAAAGTTTCTAAAATAAGATTAGAGTTTAAATCTATAACACTTTGATCAATATATTCTATAATTGCACGTAGTAAATAAACCTCTTTTATATTAATATTTTGCTTAGAAACCATAGAAAATATTTTACATTTTGAGTATATATTTCCTAAAAGAGAGTCACTTATAACTTGTTCAATATTTTTACTTGCCTTAGCCATCTCTTGTGATGTTTTAGCATCAAGATTAAACTTAGTAATATAAATATTTTTTTTATCGTGAACAACTTCGTAAGCTATCTCATCAACTATAGTAAAACTAAAGTCATGTAACAAAGGTGTTATATTGCTAAGATATAGCTTTTTATGTGAATATATTTTGATAAAAGATTTTGCTTGGCTTATATGTAAAGATGTAACTAAACTATCCTCTTTTACTCTATCTAAAATATCTTTTGAAATATTTAAGTCATCTTTACTTAAAAGTTGTGAACATATAGTCTCTTGTGAGAATTCTTCCATTAATTTTTTCCTTTAATATTTGGTTTTGGTTTTGAAATATAGTAACCTTGAGCATAAGTGATACCTAACTCTTTTAATAATGAGTAAGTTTTTTCATCCTCAACAAATTCAGCAACAGTGTCAAAATTATTTGCATTTGCAAAAGCTATCATTGCGATAAGTGTACTAAGATGTTTTTTATCTTGTGTTATTTTTGAGATTATAGAACCATCAATTTTAATTATATCTATATCTAACTCACCCAAATAAGTAAAATTAGAGTAACCACTTCCAAAGTCATCTATAAGTATTTTACACCCAAAAGTTTTTAATCTTTTTATAAAATGATTTACAAGATTATAATCATATATATGTGCAGTTTCTAAAAGTTCTATATCTATTCTTGAAGCTATATCTGGACGCATTCTAAATGCCCCCTCAATCATCTCAACAAAACTACTATTTGTTATATCTTTCATAGAGAGATTTATAGAACATCTCACATCATAGTTCTCAATCTCTTGCATAACAGCCAAAACCATAATTTTAGTTAACTCTTCATACATAGAAGATTTATATGCTATATCTAAAAACTGATATGGTGCAAGAACCTTATCCTCTTGTACTATTCTCATCAAAGCTTCATACTTATATATAGTACCAGTTTCAATATCTTGGATAGGCTGAAAGTATGGTTTAACTTGTTTATTTTTTATAGCATCTTTAACTATTTTTAGAGTATCAAGATTGTTTTGGATTATCTCTTTTTTATCCATACTTTGATCAAAAACTATAATACCAACTGATTTTAGATTTTTAGCTATATCTAAAGCCATATCTGCATTTTCAAGTAAAGGGGTAGTACTATTTATAGACACCCTAACCGTAATAAAAATTTCTATACTTTCATAATAAAATGGATGTAAAGATATAGTAGATTCAATAATTTTAGCAATACTTTTTACACTACCTTCATGAGAATCTTCAAGAACTATAGCAAACTCATCAGATCCTAATCTAAAATAATTTGTTTTAAACTTACTTACAGAGTGCTCTTGTATAATTTTTGCAGTATCTATTAAAACTTTATTTCCTATATTTGTTCCATATAAGTCATTTAACTCTTTAAAAGCATTGATATTTATTAAAATAATACTTGGATTACTAAAGTTATGCTCATCTTGTTCAAAACTAACCCTATTTCTAAGAAGAGTTAAACTGTCATGATAATAGCTATAATCTATATGCTCTTTCATTAAAATTAATCTTAGATTTTCTCTTGAAGATTTAAGCAACAAATATATAAT
>WFNF01000075.1 GCA_015488775.1 Helicobacteraceae bacterium | reverse complement strand
GTAAAACTTTTAATCGCCATAGCTACGGCTATGACTCATAAAAGCTTTTACAAAATCTCATCTTTTTTTCTTCCCTCTGAGGGGTACTAGGGTTTTTAGAAGTGCCCTTTATATAAATCTTTAGAGCTATATGCTGATAAACTTGTTATTGATCAAAAAGAGTACTTTATAGATGATGTTAAATGTTCTATTAGTAAAGTCAATAAAGGTTACGGTGTGTTTCGTGCTGATTGGGTTAGTTGTGTTTTTGAAGATGTAAAAAACGATAAAATTATTGGTGAATTTTTTTTCACTATTGGGTTTAAAGAAAAAATATTTTCTATAACTCCAAATAGTTTAAAAGATGTTTTTGATGATATCAAGGTTAATAAAAAGTATGATTATGAACTATTTTTACAAAAAAGTAATGATCAGTTTTTAGATGAAAAAAAAGCTTATGATATAGGTATATACCTACTTATAGTCATGTTTATCTTTCCAGCACTAATAGGTATATTTATTATAAAATAAGCATTATCTATAAAGTAAGTCATCTCTAAATTTTGGATGATGAAAATGTAAATTATGATCACATGTACTTGAAACTACGGACTCATTTATAGTTATTTTACCTATTTTCTTAAACTGTTTTATTCCATTTAACTCAACACTAGCTACAAAAATATCAAAAATAAATACCTCGTTTTTATCTAAAACAAACTCATCTCTAAAGTCATCTACACCATCTTTTGTTTGCCCTGTTTGAGCTTTTATTTTTATCCATTTTGGGGTGATTATTTTGCTAGTATTCTTTTCTTTTAAATACGAGATTTCGTAAAGTTGTCTTATACCTGAATTAGTATCAACTGATGAAAAAGTATTTGCAACCTTTAATCCATAAGCAAAGGCAGAAAAAACTGAACTTGTAAAACTAACATCAGGCTCATTTGTGAGTTCAACATCACTATAGTACTCAGCGTCAGTTCCACCTAAATCATCAATAACAAAAAAATTAGCGCTAGGCATATCTAAAAGTTCTAACTCATCCATAGTAGCAAAAAGTTTACCACCTAAACCAAAAGCTCTTGTTTCTCCACGCTTGGTATCACTTAAAGCAGTTGATGCACGTCCTATAAAAAGAGCTTTTGAACCATTTTTAAAATATCCACTATATATATTTGCGGTATCTATCTCCCAAACACCCTTAAGACAAACACCATTTGGATGTGCTAGTTTGTCAAAGTAGGGCAATATATCATCATGTGAGACAAGTGTTCTCTTTGCATCTTTTAAGATTAAATCTACAGCGCCATCAAAAAGTTTTGAGTAAGATACTGTATTTTGAGGTAGGGTGTTTAGTTGATCAGATTTTACTCTATCCCATACATCTTTAAATTGATTTTTTGCTGGAATAAAAGGCTTTACTTTGGGTGTTCCTTCCAACTTATTAAACGCAACTTCACTATCTTGTACCTCTTTGTTACATCCAAGTAAAATGAAACTTAAAAGTGTTGAAAATATTATTTTTATCATAATTAGCCTAATGTTTTGACTCCATTATATCTATTATGTAAAACAAGATTTTACTATCTTTATGGAGTATAAGTTACAATTAAACTAAGTATACTAACTATCCTTATAGTGTAGTTTTTGTAAATTTAAATTATTTAATGTATTATTTCAATATATAGTAAGTATAGGAATTATATGCAAGAAAATACAAACTACCTTATGTTATTTAATTATCCAAAAAATAGAAAAGAGATTGTGATTGCTTTTGGGTTTAAACTGATATTGTTGATTTTTTTAGCTTATGTATATTTTAAACAAGATGATACTCTTGGACAATCTGTTTTTTTAATGGCTATTTTTGCAATTTTGGTAACATTATATTTTGAGTTTAAAACTTTTTATCTTGTTGATCAGATTGCTATTAGCAAAAGTAATTTTGTATTATTTAAAAATAAACATATAAATTCAAAAACATTATTTTCTAACCTTATTTTTAAAGTAACACCTATTAAGATAGGTAAATCAGATAATATTGATATAGACTTTTATACACAAGACACCAGAAAACATTTGATGAAACTTAAACGTACTTATATTGATGATGATACCTTTGATGAGTTTATTGAAAATCTTGTTATATTAAGTAATAGAGATAAAAATGATTTTTTAACCCCATCACATAATCAACTAATCTCATTTTCATTAGAAAATATGGATGATAAAGAGATTCAAGCTGAATATGTAAGATACACATCTAATACATTTTTTAGCAAATATAATTTTTTGTTGATTATATATATCTTACTTATATCTAGTGTCGTGGTATATTTTTTAAACTAATTTTCTTAACATACTTAAAACCATAAAGATGTATAATAAGCAAAAATTAGGACAAAAAGATGAATGAAACTTTACTATTAGATACTTATCCAGTTTTCTCAAAAAAGATATCTTTAGAAAAATATAAAAATGTAGATGCTATTTTAGATGTTATAAAAGCTAAAATTGAGGCACATCCAGTTGTTGCATATATTGGCGAGTTTGATCATTACGCACATACTACAAATCTTTCTAAAGAAGCAGTTAGCATAGATATAAAAGAGGCTAAAAATATAGTTTTTTGTTTTGGAAAAGAGTTAAAAAATCCTCTTGTACTTTCTGTTCGTCCACGCTCTATAGGTGTCGCAAAAGTTGAAGATGGTTTTGTTATATCTTTTATGAAAGCACCAGCAGCACCTGCACAAGAACAGATGGTGAAATGGATAGAGGAGTTATAAACTACTTTAATCCATTTAGTAAAGATTGTTCCTCTTCTAAACTTAGATGACGCCATTTGCCACTCTCTAAGTCAAGTTTAAAGTTACCAATACTTACTCTACTTAAGTTTAAAACCTTAAGTGGAGTTCCAAATTTTGAGTCTTTTAAAGCTCCAAAAAGTCGGCGAATATGACGATTTTTACCCTCGTTAATCTCAATTTTGAGTTTAGTTTTTGCACCACCCATCCCGATTTTTTCTACATTAAGAGCTTTTAATAAACCGTATTTACTCTCTACACCTTTTTTAGCTTGATTTATATGTTCATCGTTTACATGACCTCTAACCCAAATCTCATATATTTTTATGCAGTTTCCAGGCTTAGTCAAAGCATTTCCAATTTTACCATCCATTGTAAAAAGTAAAAGCCCTTTAGACTCTAAATCAAGTCTTCCTATAGGCATCCACCCATCATTAAAAACCCAGTCTGGTAAAAGATCGTAAACTGTTTTACGTCCACGCTCATCTGAACGAGTAACTATATAACCCTTTGGTTTATTAAGTGCCAATAATACTTTTGATTCTTTAGTCCTGCTACTCAAAAAGCAGACTTTCTTTTAATAAATAGCATGATCATTTTTATCTTCTTTTATTCTTTCATTTATAGCCTTGTCTAATATAGACTTCTCTTCAAGGTCTGTTGGTGTTTTAAACATTCTTTCCCATCTTATCTCATAATTGTCATCCATACTAAAGTATATAAACCAAGGAGTTCCTTGAATTAAACCGTACGGTACACTTCCCCAAAATCTTGAGTCGTTTGAGTGATCACGATTATCCCCCATCATAAAATATTCATTTTTTGGTACTTTTATAAGTGATGTTTCAAAAATTTGCATTGGATAGCGTCCATTTATAAGTATTTTGTCATCATGATGAATACCTTTATGTAGTTCTTGATAAGGATTTTTAACCCATAGCTTATCATCAATTTTGATTAATTTTTTCTCATTATATTGAAGTTTCATATATTCATTGCCCTGTGAAAAATGAAGATAAAGATTTTTGTTATTAATAAAAAGTTCATCATCTGGTAATGCAACACAACGCTTTACATAATGTAAAGCATGATTTTTAGGATATCTAAATACAATAATATCACCACGCTTAGGTTTATCACCATTGTATATATGTCCATCTGTGTTTGGAACAAGCTCAATATTTAAAAAGGGGATGGTTGGTGTTGGTATCCCATAAGCAAATTTTTTAGCAAATAGTCTATCTCCAACTAGTAGTGAGTCTTTCATGCTTCCTGATGGTATAACAAAGTTTTGAGCTATAAACATATTGATTATTATTACAAAAGTAATTGCCCCAGGCCAAGAGTTCCAAAAACTTATAAGTTTTTTTAGCATTTTCACATCCAATTTTAAAGTAAAGCATTATAGATGTTTATTGTAAACACTTAGTTTATCAAAAGTAACGCTTTTACGTTACTTTTAGACTTATCTTGTAAGTTTAAAACTATGTATAGAATCACTTCTATAGCTATCTGTACTCATAGTATTTGCTACAACTGTATCTTGATCAACTGCAAAAACTGTTGCAAAGTAATTTGAGGAGTTTCTATGTGTTAAAGCACCTAGAAATCTAAACTTATTATTTGTGTCATCTAGTTTAAATACACCGATATATGCTTTGTCATATATGGTACTACTTATACCATTACCTTGATAATAATCTTCTATCTCTCCTCTTTTATAAAATCTTTTATAAAGGTAAGTTACCCCATCAGTTCCTTGTGCTATATGTGAACCTAAAGCACTTTCTAGTGTTGTATCACCAGCTTCTTCATTTGTTATAGAATCTATAAAAGTAAAGTTATTATCACTACTATTGTATTTATATATATCTGTTTCAAGGTTTACATAGTTATATTTCATACTTTCCATAAGAACATAGCCATTTTCTATATGAATATCTCCTTTAAATCTTGTATTTTCTGGAAAGTTGAAATTTTGAATAAATCTATATAAACCATTTTCAAATTTATATATTTTAGTAAAGCGATAAGGGTGGTCATAATCATCTGTTGTGTGTCCACCTCTTATAAGTAAAAACTCCCCATCTGCATTAAAACTAATTACATCACTTTTATTATAATCATTTGCTGGAACCTCTATGTTTTGCATAAAATTGTATTTATGTGTAGTGTTGTCATATGTATAGATGTTTATACCAGATTCATTATGAACTCTAGTATGTTCCCAGCTTTTTGGATTTGTATGTGTTAAGTTGTTGTCATGGTACATATAATTTTTAGAATATTGTGTAAATATAAGTCCATTTTCAAGTTGAACACCTTTTATTTGTGTTACGTTTGAGTTAAACTCACTATTTTTATTTTCATCAATTGCATAATTTAAGTTTGAAAGATTGTCACTATGAACTAAAACAGTTTCAACATAATTTCCATCATTAAAAAGATGTACATAAAATCTGTTTTTTGCGTTACTTGCGTTGTACTCTCTACTCAAAATTGCTACTCTTGAATTTTCAACATCAAAATCTACTTTCTTAAATGTGCTTATATTTGTACTAGTAATATTCATATCTCCATGAACATCTAAAAGCTCAACTTTATTTGAAAATTCAATAAACTCAGGTATTGAACTGTTCTTAGTGTAAGTGTACACTATATCTTTATCGCTAACATAGAGTTTTGAGTTTTCAAAAAGCATTTTGTTTGCATAGTTTTTATTACCTTCACCCTCAAGTTGTAGTCTATTATAATCTAGATGTGAATAGCTCATACCATCATTGTGACCTTCAACTACAGTTTTAAGTGATTCTTTTACTTTTATGGTAAATGGGTAAACTATATTAAGATTATTAAAGTTTATTTTTAAATCTATCTCATAAGTGTTATTGCTATCTTCATCACTTGGTGAGTAAAAATCAAATTGGCTAGTACCATTTGCATACTCACCAGCCATCTCAGTACAAGTGGTTTTACATTCATTATCACATGAACCTAACTCTTGAATTTTTTGCTCAACACAAGTATCGTAACCACTTTTAGCACCATTTGTGTAACTTATATAACCTTTATCATAAGCAAAAAGTGATGAGTCAACTCCAACTCCACTACTTGTATATGTTGTGTTAGGTGGTGTTGTTATTCTTGCATTAAAATAAGATTTATTATCTGATAATAACACCTCTTTTTTATAATCAACCCAATACGCTCTTTTTAAATCACACTCCAATAAGTAAGCTTGACCAGCCTTATAAGCTCTTGTATTAAGTTTTGAAAAATTAAACGCCCCCTTTGAACCTGCAATTACTGTACCATTAGATATATCAATATCTTCACCAAATTGTGTTCTCTCTTTAAATCTAATCCATGTGTTATATGTAGGTTTTGGCTTAAAAAATCCAAGATTTGTATAGTTAGTGTCTTCACCACTATATTGAAAGATTTGTATTCCTATAGATTTAGTAGTGCTATCAGAGTTACTTGCATTATCGTTTGAAACAACTATGTAAGGGTTCTCTATGGCAACTGCCTTACCAAAATGCTCACCAGCTACAGGCTCAGGGTCACTAAACTCAGATACTAAAACAAAATCATCACCATCTCTGTAGTATGTAAAGATAGAACCAACTTCACTAAGCTCTTTGATAGTTCCATCTGTTCTTGTTATATTTTTATAAGTGTAAGGTGCACCAACTATAAGAGTACTACCATTAGTTGCTATACCTAAAGAAAATCTTGGACCATAAGCGTTGTATTGTGCTATAACTCTTTTTGATGGGGCTAAACTAGATATATGCTCTAAACCTGAGCCTTTATCTTTATATATCTCAAGTACACCATACTTTTTATCATCACCATCATTTTCATACGCTTTTTTATATGGGTTTGCTATTAAAACTAAGTCATCCATTAGTGCAAGTTTTTTTCCAAAGTATCCACCATAAGTTGCATTTTCATCTTGAAGTATTGTCATTCCAGTGTATAAATCATCTACTTTTTTATAAACATAAACTAGTCCAGCTTTACTTTTACCATCTACTGTTGAATTTTCAGCACCAACAAGAAGATAATTTTTATTTATAGCTATATTTTTAAAAGCATTGTCATTTGCATTATCGTTGTTTGGTATAGCTTTTATTGTTTGTACATATGTAAAGCTGCTATTATTCTCTTGTTTGTATATATAAACATTAGCATCTGCTACAGGGATAACAGATTGGTTTCCAACAGCTAGCATTCCATCTTTTAAAGAGATAGTAGCACCAAAATGACGAGAACTATATGTATGCTCAGGTGCTTGGATATGTTGTATTATTTCAACACCATTAGGAGTTTTTTTATAAACTATAATCTCACCGCGATTAGATTCATATATTAATTTTCCTGGAACTCCAACAACTATAGTGTTGTCCTCTATGGCTACAGCTGAACCAAAAACATCCTCGTTTTTAGGATTTTCACTAGATAAAAGTGTTCTAAAGTCTGCTTTTGTTAATGGCATAACTTTAGGGATTAAAGATTGAACATGTAAGTCAACACGGCCAACTTTAGTGTAAGTACACTCATCTACAATTTTAGTTACCTTATATTCAAAAAAGTCATCACCAACATACTCATTTTGTGGATCGTAAGTAAAAAGTAAATCTTCATGAGCAATATTGCTTAAACTAGCATCACCATGTTCTGGATTTGTTATAATTATGGTTGAATCTCTATAGTTTGTAAGATACTCATTAGCGATGGTTTTATTGTTATATAAAGATTTTGAAAGATTTGGCGCATCTATACTTACAGAAGAGTTTATAGTTACATTTACTCTTCCATAATTATCTGCTTGTTTATATAAAAAACTATCGTTTCCTGTAAAACAATCTATACTTGTATATTTCATAGACCAAAACTCATTACCAACTAAATATGTACTTATATTGGCATGAGCACTATTTTCTACAATACTTATATTACCTTCATTTGGAGTAAGTCCAAGTGAAAAGCTAGTTGAAGCTTTTACATCTATAGTGATGTTTATATCATTTAGTGTGGTTGTGATACTAGGTTCTTGTGTAGAAGTATTTTGATCAGTAGTGTTTAGATCTTTATCTACCGTAGTATTTTTATCTAAAATTGTTTTTGTTTTACTTTGATCAGGATCTTTCTTTTGGGTGCTGTCTATTGTACACCCTCCTAAAGTTAAAATCGAAGCGACTATTAGTATGGCTATTTTATATCTCTTAAACATAATATTCTCCTGTAGAACTATTTAAGTATATTATAAAATAATTTCATTGCAAAAACATTGCAAAAAAATATTTTAATAAAATTTTTATAATCTTGTTTGTTTCTAAAGTTTACATATTAAAATATATTTATATGAAAATTGAAAGTATAAAGCTTATTTTTACACTAATTAAGTAAAATTTATCAAAAAAAGGTAATAAAATGAATCTACTAAAAACAACTTTGTTGGTTATGAGTTCAGCAATGATTTTAAATGCTGGAACTATTTTTGAAGGTAAAATCCTAGAAACGAAGGATTCTGGTGGTTACACTTATGTTTATGTTCAAGGTAAGGATAACAAGTATTGGTCTGCAATACCACAAAGAGAAGTTAAAATTGGCGATAGTATAGCTTTAGATAAACAGATGTGGGTAGAGAACTTTTACTCAAAAACTCTTGATCAGAAGTTTGACAAAATTTTGTTTGCAGTTGTAAAAAAAGATAAGCCTAAAATGGCAAAAATAGAGTTTAAAAAGACTAAAAAAGATTTTATAAGTGTTGGTGATGTTTTTAAAAATTCAAAGTCTCTTGATTCTAAAGAGATTAAGGTTAATGGTGTTGTGACAAAAGTTTCTTATGGTATTTTAGGCTTTTCGTGGGTGCATATACAAGATACCACCTCATACAACTCACAAAATGATTTAATCTTTTTAATTAAAACTAATGATGTAGTTGAGGGTCAAAGAGTAGATATTAGTGGGAAAGTAGCAAACAATAAAGATTTTGGCGCTGGTTATAAGTATGATGTAATAGTTGAAGATGCAAAGATAATCTAATCTTTGCTCAACTTGTTATGTATGTAAACAATAAAAAAGTTTATAGCTAAGCCTATAACACCTGCGTGAAAACCAAAAGGTTTTGATTCTAATGGTGTTAAAAGTAGAATCAAAGTAAAAGTAACTCCAACAAGTAAACCTGTAAGTATAGCTTTGTGAGATATGTTTTGAAACCAAACTCCAAGCATTATGGCAGGTGCTACTTGAACTAAAATCTCTAGTTTTATCTGTATAAGCCACCATATGGTTGATGGTAGATATATAGCTAAAGTTACCATAATCGCCATTGTAAACCATGAAAAAGTTTTACCAACTATAGCCAACTCTTTATTTGAAGCATCTGGGCGTTTTTTATTATATATATCTTTTGTGAAAAGTGATGCTATAGCTAACATAGCAGAGTCAACAGTTGACATTATTGCAGCAACTGCCGCAGCTACAAAAAGAGTTATAACAGCTTGCATACCGTATATATTTGAGATTTTAGATAGCATTATAAGTATAACTTGCTCACTTTGAGTTTTATCTAGTTCTGGAAATGAGGCTGCACCTATGATTGCTATAATGATTAAGGGTAGGGTGGTTAAAAAAGGCATAACTATCATAAGTTGAAAAGAGCGTTTTAATGTTTTAGTGTCTTTAGCGGAGTATATGCGTTGAATCGCTTGTGGGTATATACTAATACCAAAAAAGATAAGTATAAGTACACTTACCCATTTTATTTGATCAGATAATATTGGAGTGTTAAAAAACTCTGGCTTGTTGATTTTTAGAAATACCTCATTATCTATAAGTGTTCCATATTGCATCTGTATAACTATAAATATAATCACAACTCCAAGAAAAAGTAAAACACCTTGTATAGCGTCAGTCCAAGCAACAGATCTCATACCACCTAGAGATTCATATATAACCATGATAAAAGCCATAACAATTATACCTTGTGCAAAACCTATGTATCCACCAGTTACATACTCTAATATGTAACCAATAGCTTTTAAGTTAGTAAGCATATAGTTTGATAAAGCAAATATAGATATACCAACAACTAAATATGTCAATATGTTTGATTTATATCTAAAGTTTATATAATCACCTATGGTTATAAAGTTATGTTTTTTTGCTAGTGGGTAGAGTTTTGGTGCGTAAATCATATAACCACCAACTATGGCAATCATAAAAGTAACTGCAATCATAAAAAACCAACCGCCTCTATATGCAGATCCTGCAAAACCTATGAGTGAGTTTCCTGAGTATTGTGTAGCATACATAGTTAAAAATAAAACACTAACACCAAAACCCTTACCAGCTAAATAAAAATCTTGCATAGAATCGTTTTTAGATTTATACTTACCATAAGCTCCAACTAAGATTAAAGAAAATAGATAAACAAGTAAAAAGTATATTCCACCTTGGGTTAGTAAAGAGTTATTCATCTTCACCACCTTGAGTTTTCCAGTTAAAATCTATAGCAAAAAGCATAAATAAAGCGTATAAAGTTGTAAAACCTAAAGATATAATAACCCAATACGGTATGGAGTAATAAGCACCACTAACCATAAAAGGAGTTGTTAAAATCAATATAAAAAATGATAGTTTAAAAAGCATAAGTAATCCTAATGTATAATCTTGAATATTTGCAATTATAACAATAGGAACTTATTTGAACTCACTAAAATGGAAAGATTTACTAAACTTAGCAAGCATACATAAAAAGAAAATTATTATAGGTCAGATACTAGCACTAATTGCAGTTAGTGTTTCTTTACCAATACCGTTACTTTTTCCTATGCTTATTGATGAAGTTTTACTTAAAAAACCAGATTGGCTTACAGGCTCTATAGATAACTTTTTTACTATTGATCAGCCATATATGTATATAGTCATAGTTATGATTGTTACAATGTTTTTAAGGACTATGTTTTTTGTTTTTAATGTGTTTCAAGTTTCTCTTTTTACTAAAGTCTCAAAAGATATAGTGTTTAAACTTAGAGTTAAACTTTTAAAACATCTTGAACATGTAAGTGTGGCAGAGTATGAGGCGCTTGGGGGTGGTGGTGTTAGCTCTAAACTAGTTACTGATATAAACACCATAGATAACTTTGTATCTGTAAGTATATCTAAGTTTATAATCTCTACCTTGTCATTAATAGGGGTGGCAATAGTACTTGTCTATCTTGATCCATTTTTGGCTCTTGTCCTTTTTATACTTAATCCTAGTGTTGTTGCTATAACCTTTTTTCTAGGTAAAAAGATAAAAAAACTAAAAAAAGCTGAAAATTCAAAGATAGAAAAATTTCAAGACTCATTAAATGAAACATTAGACCTTTTTGTTCAGGTTAGAACACATAACCAAGAGAAAAGATATATTGGAAATATGATACAAAGTGCAAAAGCCATTAAAGTTGCTTCATCATCTTTTGGGTGGAAAAGTGAAAGTGCTTCAATGCTTTCCTCTTTAATATTTTTGAGTGGTTTTGAGCTTTTAAGAGCTTTATCTATGATAATGGTTCTATTGAGTGATTTAAGTATAGGCCAGATGTTCGCTATTATGGGTTACTTATGGTTTATGATAACACCACTTCAAGAGATGTTGGGGATTATATTTTCTTTTCAAAATGCTAATGCTGCTTTAGAGAGACTTGATTCTATAGTAAAACTCAAGCATGAACCAGCTTACCATCACAATATTAATCCATTTAAAGATGGAGATACAAATGAGATTGAGCTACAAGATGTTCATTTTGCTTATAATAAAGATGAGGTTTTAAAAGGTGTAAATCTTAAAATGTATAAGGGTAAAACAATAGCTCTAATTGGTCCAAGTGGTAGTGGTAAAAGTACTTTAGCTCAAATAATCTTAGGTCTTTATGCTATAAAAAGTGGTGATATAAAAGTTGATGGTAACTCTTATAAAGATATAGGTTTAGATGTTATGAGACAAAATATAGCCTTAGTTCTTCAAAGTCCTAAAATGTTTAATGATACTCTTTGGCACAATCTTACTTTAGGTGAGGATATAAGTGAAGATATAGTAAAACAGGCTATAAGTTCAGCAAGACTTGATGAGGTCTATAAAAAGCTACCTGATGGCTTTAATACTATGCTAGGCAAAGATGGTGTAAGACTCAGTGGTGGTGAAAAACAAAGAGTAGCTATTGCTAGGATGTTGATTTTAAATCCTAGTGTTATTATCTTAGATGAGAGTACATCTGCTTTAGATATAGATACAGAAAATATGTTGTTTAAATCTTTAAGAGAAAATCTTAAAGATAAAACTATGTTGATTATAGCTCATAGATTATCTACAATAGAACACGCTGATTATATATATGTTATAAAAGATGGAAAGGTTGATCAAAGTGGAACTTATCATGAATTATTAAAAAAAGATGGACATTTTAAAGATTTTGTTAATAAACAAAGTTAAATAAGAAGAGATAAATTTATTTAGGTATAATCCAGTTTTATATAATAATAGCAGGTTTTTAATATATGTTGATCACAAAAGCGAGCGAATATGCTCTTTTATCTTTAATAGTCTTAGCAAAAGCAAAAGATCCATTAGATAGTGAAACTCTTTCAAGAGAATTAGCCATATCTAAAAGTTTTTTAGCAAAGATATTACAATCTATGTCTAGAGAGGGTATCTTAAAATCATATAAGGGTGTCAATGGTGGATTTGTTATAGATCAATCTCCAAAAGATATATCTCTTTTAAGTGTTATGTGTGCAGCAGAGGGTAAAAATCCGTCTGTTATGGAGTGTGCTCCATCTGTAAATGATTGTCCTAGTGACAAAGCTTTAACATGCTCACTATGGCCAATTATCAACAAGTTACAGGGCAAAATCGATAATTTCTTAGGTACACTTTACCTTAGTGATTTAATAGAAGAGTAGTAATGGCTAGAAGTGTAAGTGGTAAAGAGGCGTTAGCAAGAGGTATAAATTTTCTTCTTGGTCAAAAAGACTTAAGTGTTGTTCTTTTTGTAATGGCTATATTAGCTATTATTATTGTTCCTTTACCATCAGCTTTACTAGATCTTATGTTAACAGTTTCTATTGCAGTTGCTGTTTTAATTATACTTATATCTTTATATATCCCTCGTCCAACTGATTTAACAACCTTTCCAACTCTTATTTTAATTATTACTCTTTTTAGATTATCTTTAAATGTTGCAACAACTAGAATGATTTTGTCTCATGGAAATGAGGGACCTGACGCTGTTAGTAGTATTATTAGTAGTTTTGGTAGTTTTGTTGTTGGTGGAAATTATGTTATTGGTATTATTGTTTTTTCAATCTTAGTTTTGATTAACTTTATGGTTATTACTAAGGGTAGTACAAGGGTTGCAGAGGTTGCAGCAAGATTTACACTTGATGCAATGCCTGGTAAACAGATGGCTATTGATGCTGACTTAAATGCTGGTTTAATTGAAGAAGCAGAAGCTAAAAAAAGACGTTCAGATATTTTACAAGATGCTAACTTTTATGGGGCAATGGACGGATCTAGTAAATTTGTTAAGGGTGACGCTGTTGCTGGTATTATTATTACTCTTATCAATATTATTGGTGGCTTTTTAATAGGTGTATTTCAGTTTGATATGGATGTTAGTGCAAGTGCTTCATCTTATACTATTTTAACTATTGGTGATGGTTTAGTTTCACAAATACCTGCTTTAATTATCTCAACTGCAACTGGTATTATGATAACTCGTGCAAGTAGTGATGGTGATAACTTTGCGGAGGGTGCAATAAATCAACTTATGTCTAACTCTAAGACATTGATGATAGTTGGTTTTATTATGATTATGTTTGCTTTGGTTCCTGGACTTCCAACACTATCTATGGGATTTGTTGGACTTGTTTTTGCTGGTATGGGATACGCAATTTTAAAATACGAAAGAGGTGAATTTTCTCTTGATATGTCAAGCTATGGTTCAAACTCATCTACTCCAACTTCACCTTCTCAAAATCCAAGCTCTCCTGGTACACCATCTCAAGCACCAGTACATAAACCTCAAAAGTCAAATGAAGAGATAGCAAAAGAGGAAGAAGCAGCCTTAGATGATATCTTGAAAATTGAGATGTTAGAGCTTACTTTAGGTTATGCTCTTATTAAACTTGCCGATTCTGCTCAAGGTGGTGACCTTCTTGAGAGAATTAGATCTATGAGAAGAAAAATAGCTAGTGATTATGGTTTTTTAATGCCACAAGTTAGGATTAGAGATAACTTACATTTAGCTCCTCAACAGTATCAAGTTTTATTAAAAGGTACTATTATAGGTGAGGGTACAATTAACCCAGATAAGTTTTTAGCTATGGATAGTGGTATGGCAACAGGAAACCTTGATGGTGAACCAACAAAAGAGCCTGCTTTTGGTTTAGATGCATTATGGATAGACAAAACTATGAAAGAGGATGCAATTATGGAGGGTTATACTGTTGTTGATCCTGCTACTGTTATCTCTACACATATGAGTGAGTTAGTTAAAGTTAATGCTGAAGAGTTATTAACTAGACAAGAGACCAATGAGCTTATAGAAAAACTTAAAAATGATTACCCTGTTGTTGTTGATGACCTTTTAAAAGTTGCAAGTATTGGTATGGTTCAAAGAATACTAAAATCCTTACTTCACGAGGGTGTCCCACTTAAAGACACTCTTACTATTGTCGAGACTATTGCAGATGTAAGTGAATATACCAAAAATATTGAGCTTATAACTGAGCAGGTCAGAGCTAAACTATCAAGAGTTATAACAAATATGTATAAGGGTGAAGATGGTGTTATAAAACTTCTTACTTTTGATACAGCAAGTGAACAAACTATGATGGAGAAATCTTATGATCAAGATGGTGTTAGAATGCTTAATCTAAATGTTGGTGAGATAAATCAACTTATACAAGCTACATCCACTAAAGCAACAGAGATTCTTCAACGTGGTATATCACCTGTTGTTATTATAGTTGACCCAAGTATAAGAAAAGGTTTGAGTGAAATTTATGAAAGATTTTCACTTGATGTGGTTACTTTGTCTCACGCGGAGATTGATTCAAAAGCTAAGTTTGAAGTACTTGGCTCTATTACTTTATAAAAAAGGATTTAAAATAAAAAAAGTTTTTCATTTATCACATACAGATTTAGATGGTTACTCATGCCAATTAGTTATGAGTTATACAGATTTTGAGATGGTTAGTTTTAATGCTAACTATGGTGCAGAAGTTCCAACTCGTATAGAAGAGATCTTAGATATTATCAAAAAGCAAAAGTGTGAAAGTACTATATTGATTAGTGATTTAAACTTAAACACTGACGAATCAAGAAATATAAATAAAGAGGTTGAAAGACTAAACGAAAATGGTATAAAAACTGAACTTTTACTTCTTGATCATCATGGTAGTGGAGAAGATAGTGCTAAAAAATACGACTGGTATAATTTAGATGTTACTAGATGTGCTACTAAAATAGTTTATGATTATGCAAAAGAACATTTTAACTTAGATGAACCTCTATGGTTAGAAAAATTTGTTGATGTTGTTAATGCAGTTGATTTGTGGAAAAAAGAGGAAGAATTTAACTTTGAATTTGGCAAGGTTTGTATGAGGGCTATAACAGATACTAGAGAGTTAAGCAGAAATATATTTCCAAAAGAAGATAGAGCTTATAAACTTCAAATGTTAAAAAGTACTGCAAGATTTTTAGACAAAGCTGATGCAAATATCTTACTAGATGAAAATATTCATTTACTTAAAAAAGAGTTTTTTAAAAAAGATAAAAATGATACTTTGGACAATCTTATAACAGCAAGAATTGTAGAACTTTTTGAGGATAAAAAACCTGAGATGACTATATATTATAAAGGTTATAAAGGCTTTTTATCTTACAGTGTTGGAAATACATCTATCATTGGTAATGGATTTTTAGTTGCAAATGAAGATTATGATTTTATAGTAGATATCTCACCAAGAGGAACTCTATCTTTTAGAGCAAATAACGGCGTTAATGTAGCTAAAATGTCAAAAGAGCTAGTAAATGGTGGTGGACATCCAAACGCTGCTGGTGGCCGTATTCAAGGTTTTAGAGAACAGTATGTTTATAGTAAAGTTAAAATGGTTTTTACTGATCTTCTAGAAAAAAAAGAGTCAACTCAAAGAGATTTAGAGTTTAAAAAATCTTAACAAGATTTTTTAAATATTGAAGTTTGCTCATCATAAGAACTTTTAGCAAACTCCATATGTTTTTTAGTTTTTGAGATTGCTATAGCTAAGGTGTTTTTTTCATCTTGAAAATAATTTTGTGTTTGATTTAGAAGATAGCTAGCAGTTTCAATCTCTTCTAAATTATTAAAAATAGGCATCGTTTCTATTAACTCTATAAGTTTAGTTTCATTTTTAGTTACAAGTGCTACTTTTAAAGAATTAAGCCAATCCACTTTGCTCTCTCCAAGCATCTATCATCCCTTTTACAACTTTATTCACTTCATCTAGTTTTTCACAAGAATTTTCTATATTTGCAAGTGCAAGTTGTTGCATTTGGTAAGAGTATAAACCATTTAAGTAGTGAGAAACATCACCTTGATTAAAGTCTATGGTGTTGATGAGCTCAGTAAATATCGCCGTTGATCTATTTATCCAATAGGTCTTTTTCTCAATATCTTCATTTTTAATAGCGTGTTTTGCTTGTACATTAAATCTTAATATGCCCTCAAAAAGCATCTCAATTAATTTTTCTGATGACTCAACGCCAATATTATTTTGAGCGTAAGTATTATAAGCTAAATTACTTCCATACATAAGAGTCCCCTTTAGTTATTATTGCCATTTACAGCTGTAGCTATTTGTTGCTTTAGAGATGAGAATTGTTGAGTTATGCGAGATATAATCGAATCATACTCAACAAATCTTGCTGTCATTGTATCATACCTACTATTTAATAATTTAACAGCGTTAGTCCTGTTTTCTTTCAACGATGATATATTATCGGTAAAAAAGGTAGAAAGTGTAGTAAATTGACCTGAAAATCCAACATAAGCATCTAAACGTTTGTCTAGTTTTGTAAAGATACCATCTTGGTAATCACCAACACTACCATCAACTGCTATTTTATATCCACCACTAAAAAATTTTTCAAGACCTTTAGCATCTTTTGAAAGTTCATTATTTAGTTTTGTTTCATCAAAACTCATATTCCCATCTTGAGATAGATCTAATCCAAAGTTTACTAATGATTTTCCATCAGAATTTACATCTAAAATGATTTTGCTAATCTCTCTTCTTACATTTTTAATGTCATTATTACCATTGAAAATCCCAACTTTTCCATTATTTAAATCTGAGGTTGTCATAGATGTTATTTGCGACTGCAAAGAGTTATATGCTGAAGCAAGAGTACCCATTTCAGTTTTAATGTCTGTGGTATCTTGTGCTATAGATATATTTGCATTGTTTCCGTTATCTTTAAGAAGGTTAATTGTTACACCCGCAAAAAGGTCTGTTACTTTATTGTTTTGTCTCTCTAATGTTATACCATTATAATCAAAAGATGAGTTTGAAGCAGTTTGTATATTCGTAAAGCCAACTGGGTCGCCCTCTACAAGTTGGGCATTCAAATTACCATTGTCTGTTATAGCTATAGCTTGATCAGTTCCAGTATCTTTTGATGTAACGATAAGTCTATAATCACCAGAAGCAATCTCTAAAATAGAGGCACTTACTTTTGAACCAGCAGTGTCATTTATAGCTGTTTTTATGTCATTTAAAGTTGTACTTGAAGTATAATCCATATTAAATGTTTCACCATCTATACCCAAACTCATAGTTCCATTACCACTTGCAATGGTTGAAGTTTTTGCAGCAAAAGTTCCAGATTGTAAAACTTCATTTTGTGCTAAGCTATTGACTTTAATATTGAAATTTTGTAGTTCACTACCATCAAGTACATTAACACTTACGCTATCATCACTTGAATTTGAAGACCTTTTTTGATAAATTGTATCATCATCTAAAAAAGCTACTGAAGTTTTAAATGTTGTTACTAAAGAATCAAGAAGTGACATCGCATCACTTTTTTGATTCTCTAATTTAATTTTGCTGTCTATGGGCTTTATTTGTAAATCTTCATCATTCGCTCTTAGTTTGTCTATAATATCTGAAGTTAAAACACCTGAACCTATACCTAAAGAGTTTATTGCACCTGGCATGATTTATCCTTTTTGATCAAACAACATTCCAATAACCTCTTTCATCTTAGGTAAAAGAGATTGAGCATGTTCTGCTGGAAAACGTCTAATCATTTTATTTGTTTTTGCTTCAATAACTGAAACATAAAAATCTTTACTACTATCATCAAAGCCAAACTTTATAGATGTCTGAAAAGGGTCAAGTGCACTATTTAGTTGCTTTATTAAAACATCCAGTTTCTTTTGTGAATCTATCTTTGTGTCAGTAGAACTTTTAGCATCTGTTATATTTTCTATCTTTGGTGATACACTTACAGCTTCCTTGCTTGTGGTTTCACTAGGAGATTGTGTACTATGAAAAGCTTCAACCCCTTTTTGTATTGTTCTTATCATTTCAAATCCTTTTGAAAAAGTTTCCTTATTCACAACATCGGCATTTTACTATAATAGTTAATTTTTTGTTTTTTATCTATTTTGTTAAGCAGTTATTGTTCCAAATATGATATATTCTTGTTAATGAAAAAATATTTGGAATTACTAAGAACTAATGATGTATTAAAAAAACTTTCTTTAGTTCAATTGATATCTTATTTTGGTGCATGGTTTTCTAATGTAGCTATATATACTATGCTTTTACAGATGGGTGTTGGTGCTGAAGTTTTAGCTTTAACTGCTGCTATACATTTTATCCCTGGTGTAATACAAGCTCCATTTACTGGAGTTATCTTAGATAAGTTTAAAACTAGAACTATAATGTTTACGTTACTTATTTTTGAGTTAATTGCAACTGTGTCTTTATTAATGATTAATAATATAAATGATATTACCTTGCTTTATATTCTTATATTTATAAAAATGGCAGCTGCAAGTTTTTATTTTACAGCAGAGATGTCACTTTTACCAAAATTTCTTAAAGAAAATGAATTAAAATTAGCAAATGAGATACATTCAATTATTTGGTCTGTTTCTTACACTTTAGGTATGGCTATTAGTGGTTTTATTGTTTATGTAGTTGGTGTTAAAATAGCGATTATTTTGGATACATCTACTTTTTTATTGTCTTTAAGTATATTAACAACTATAGTTTTTCCAGATTTATTACAAAAAAGCTCTGGTAGCTTTTTTAAAATGATGTCCAGCACATTTAAATATTTTAAAAAGAAGCCATTAGTGATACATCTTCTAATTATTCACTCTTTAGTTGGTTTTACTGCGTTTGATGCTTTTATTGCTCTTTTAGTTGGTGAGTATTATTCAGGTTTTATGGCTATATCTTTAGCAATAGGTATGATGCATGCGTCAAGAGCAATTGGACTAGCTATTGGTCCTGTTTTGTTTGCTAGGTATATTAATACTACAACCTTAGTTTTTTTGTTTTTTTATCAAGCATTAGCCATTTTTATATGGTCACTGTTTTTAGAAAACTTTTATATCTCTTTAATTTTGTCAATTTTTGTTGGTTTAAGTACAACTATACTTTGGTCATATACTTATACACTTATTCAAAAAAATACTGATGAGGAGTATTATGGGCGCGTTGTTTCTTACAATGACATGCTTTTTTTAAGTGTTAGTGCTTTTAGTTCAATGTTAATAGGGTATGCTTTTACAAGTAATTACTCCTTAGAACAAATAGCTCAAATTTTAGCTTTGATTTTTGTTGCTGGTGGATTTTATTATTTGATCATAAAACAAAGGTTTTCATTATGATATATGAGTCTCAATCTAAAGAGTTAGATTTAGAAAAATGTACAAGATTGTATCCCGCCGCAGTTGTTGAAGTTGGTGGTGAAATTGCACAAATGTCATTAGAGTGGGCAGAGTTAAATAAAGATAAAGTTCCTGTTAAACATTATGTTTTAGTTTTTGATTTTGATCCTTTGAGTGAAATACAGGTAAATAGACAAGAACTTATATATAAAACTTATGATGAATTTATTATTGGTATGAGAGAAGTAGATGCTTTTATAAATAAAGTGAGTAAATGAATTCATATCAAGATGATACGTATTTATTGGATTTATATAGATTGAAAAGTTTAGATTATAAATATATAGAGCCAAGACTTTTCCATAGCGATTCAAACGAAATCCCCAATGATTTAGCTACTTTTAAAAGCTATCTTAAAGATTGTCATCTTTGTGATTTATCAAAAAGTCGTACTCAAACTATGTTAGGTGAGGGTAGTGTTGATGCTAAACTTATGGTGGTTGATTATAGTGTTACTCTTTCTCAGGACAATGAAAACAGATTTTTAAGCTCAAATTTTGGTGAAACTTTACAAAATATGATTACAAAAGTTTTAGGATTATCTTTAGATGAAGTTTATTTCACCCATGCAATTAAGTGTAAAGCTTTAAAAAGTGAGCATTTAAATGAAATTGCTTCAAATTCATGTAAACCTTTTATATTTAAAGAGATTGAGATTGTAAAACCTAAAATTGTTTTGGCCTTAGGGTTAGATGTATATAAATTTTTAAGTAATGATAATGACACTTTAGATAAAATTAGGGCTACATTACTAAATTTTTCAACTTTTGATTTATTTACTATACATGATCCAAGATATATTATTAAAAATCCATCTTTAAAAAAACAAATTTTTGAAGATTTAAAACTATTAAAGAGCTTACTATGAAATTTATACTTTTAACTTTAATCCCTATTGTTGTTTTCGCTCAGAGTTATCTGATATCTAACATTGCTTTACCTAAAACATATATTATGGATAATAATATAGAAGAGTGTGACGAGGTATGTAAAGATGAACTTTTGCAAAAAGGTCAAGTGTTTAGCTTTTTGATAAACTCTAAAGATAAATTAGAAGATGATGAACTAAATGATCAAAGACTTATTTTAACCTCACTTTTTAATCTTGATACTTCTATAAATTCTAATGAGTTAAAAATAGCTCTTTTGCTTCCATATAAAAAAATTGGACGATATGCTAGTTCAACAACAAACTCTGCATTTTTATATTTATTAACTAAAAGTAGGGAATTTGAGTTGAAAACATATGAACTTGAAGATGAAAGTAGTGAAAGCCTAGATGAAGCTTTTGCAAAAATAATAGCTGATGGTTTCTCTTATGTTATAGCTCCATTAACAAAAGAGGGTGTTCAAAATGTTGCTTACTTAGAACCAGATGTAAAAATATACTTTCCAACTATTAATAAAAACAATATAGATGTGAGTAGTGAATATATGTTTTTTGGTGGAATTGACTATAAGGCACAGATAGAGGAACTTACAAAACTCAGTGTTGCACCCTTAGTTACATTTAAAGATACTTCTGCACTAGCGTCAAGGTTAACAAGTTATGCTAAGGCATCTTACTTTGGAGTAGAGAGTGAAGATTATGATCCTCAAGTAAAACAAAGTGTAATAATGCACGATTATGATGGTAATATAACTATAAAAGAGAAAAAGTTTATCTCTAATACCATGAATAGATATACATCAAATTTAGCACCATATTTGAAAGATAAAGATAAAATCATTGGTGGCTCATTTTTATTAAATGCACCAGTTGTTAAAAGTTCAATGGTATTAACTCAATTAACTTTATTTGATGTTAATGCTACCAACTCTTTATCGACACAAATTAATTATGACCCTATGATACTATCTATAACTCAACTTCAAGATAGAAAAAACTTTTATATTGCAAACTCTATCTCAAAAAATTCTGATGTTATTAGTGAATCAAATTTTTTACTTAGAAATGACATAGTATATGATTGGATAAATTATGCAACTACTATAGGTGTTGATTATTTTTATAATATGATCACAGG